>DASWJH010000053.1 GCA_036397255.1 Nitrospiria bacterium | reverse complement strand
GATAAAACCATTCGGGAATTACGAACTGGATTTTGCAGGAACCTCTAATACTTCAAAGGCTTCAACCACAGAATGACTTTGACTTGACCCTTGCCCTGTATGGACCTTAAACACTTTTTAACAATTTTTACCCACTCGATTTCACGAAGACCCATAATAAAGTTCCTTTTTTTAAAATTGATTTAAAAGCCCCATCCCATTCAACAGAAGAACAACTGATGGAAGGCTTAAAAAAGGTGGTTAATCAAGACCAGGTTAAAAATATGGAGGAGCTGGAAGATAAACTATTAAATTTAGAACACCGGATTATGGTGGTGGTGGAAGATCTTCAAAACCTCTATTTAAAAACGGTGGATGGATTTGACACCCTTGAACGGTTTCTTCTTTTGATTTCAAGGACCCAAAAAAACATTTACTGGCTGACCACCTGCTCTTTATATAGTTGGAAATACCTGGACCGTGTAATCGATATTTCCAGGTTTTTCCAAGGCGTGGTTTACTTAGGAGGATTTACCAAAGAAAATATTGAACAAATTATTTTAAAACGTCATAAAGTGAGCGGGTTTAAACTACGGTTTGAACCAACGGAAGAAATAAGAAAGTCAAAACGCTTTATGAATTTGCCTTCAGAAGAAGAACGTCAGGGGTACCCAACGGATAGCCTATTCAGGGAAATTCGGGAACTGTCTACAGGAAATATCATGATGACCCTGATGTTTTGGCTGAGCGCCATACATAAAATCGAAGAAGACACGCTCATCCTCTCTCCAACTATTAAATTGGATGAAACCCTACCTTTCTGTTTGCCTCCCGAAGAGGTTTTTACCCTTGCGCTGTTTCTTCAACGGGAAATTGTCATGGGCCATGAACATGCTTTGGTTTTTCATCAGGAAATTCAGCAAAGTTTATTACTTTTGAAGAGAATGGCCAACAAAGGGATTTTACTGGAAACCAAAACGGACACTTACACATTAAACCCCCTTCTTAATGGATTTACCGTCAAAACATTAAAAATGAAAAACATCCTTCATTAGAGAACTCAATGAAATTTCAAAAAGGTTTATTCACATTTTACATCATGATACTCATCCTGAACTATTTGGTCTTTCCCCCAGGGGCCGCCGTTTCACAGGGTCAACCGCTGAAAACCCCACCCCAGAGCGGAAATCAAAGCGCGAAATCCGTTGTAACATCCTTGACCGGGACCCTTCAGGAAACCCAGGCAAAATGGTCCTTAACATTGGGAAAGGTGTTTTGGGCCATTGTTGCATTTCTTTTTGGTTTTCTGGCCATTAAATATATCACACGGCTTGTGGAGGCTTTGGCAGAACATTGGACCAATTTTCGTTTGGTCATAAAACGCTTGATCCCCATTATCCGGATTGGCTCCTAGACTATCGTCATCTATATTATCGTTGCAGACATATTAGAGCCCCCCATCGCCACACTGGTTGCACTAACCGCTTCCGCGGGAATTGCGGTCGGTATTGCATCGCAGGATATATTAAAGAACATTTTTGGGGGAATCATGATTTTATTTGACCGGCCTTTTCAAGTGGGAGATAAAATTCAAATCGGAAAATACTATGGGGAGGTCATCAGTATTGGGTTAAGAACCGTGCGGATCATTACACCCGATGATTCCCTGGTTTCAATTCCAAACAGTGAAATTGTTAACCAATCCGTGTCTAACGCAAATTCCGGAGAATCCCATTGTCAGGTGGTGGCGGAGTTTTACCTACCGGCTCATATTGATTTATTGAAGGCAAAAAAAATTGCCTTTAAAGCCGCGGCTGTTTCTCGGTACATTTATTCAAATAAACCGATTTCCATTATTCATATAAATGAAATTCACGAAGGAAAATCCCTGTTGAAAATGCGTTTAAAGGCCTATGTGTTGGATATCCGGTATGAATTTCTTTTTGCAACTGAAATGACGGAAACCGTCATCCGGGAATTTTTAAAACATCATTTGATGATTCCCGAAGACATAGGGCCGAACCCGGTTCGCTAGAAAAAAACCTGCCCTATCCCCAGGAGCTTTTAACTGTCGGGATTTTTATTCTCTGGGGTCTTCGAATTCTCATCACCCAAAAAAGTGCGCATAAAAGTGCTCTCTAAAACCCCATGGATTTTATAGGCGGTGCTTCCTAAAATTATAAACATCCCCAAAAGAAGGAGAATGGGCAAAGGGGCAGCCAATTTTCCAAACAAAAATAATTTTGAAAGAAAAGGAAGGCTCCATATCCCTAAAATCACCAACATCCCAATCAATATACTTTCCCGAATAATGAAATTTAAATTCTTCATTTCACGTATTCGAAGCGAAGAGGGAGCCAGTTTTTTTACCATACCCTGATACAATAAATCCATCAGCGTCCGAGGTTCTTTCCATATCCCAACGGAGGAGGGAAGACACAAAACAGTCACGATACACCCCAGGATTAAACCCATGAGGCTTTCCGTTATTCCCAACTGGTGGGAGATCTCTAAAGAGTATTGAAGGACCAAGGTCCCGGTGGCAATACATATCATGATCACCCCTGCATTAATTAAGATCATTCGGCTGACCTGGAGGATTTGATTTCCCCCTTCTCCCAAAATGGAAGAATTATCCTTAAAAGCACTCAGCCACAGGACCAGGTTTCTGATATACTCTTTCAATAAAGCAGGAGACCTCCGTTCAAGAAAATTCGCAAATCCCTCCGCTCCTCGGAAGATAAAAGGATACAGAAAAGAAGTAATTCCTGTGACGACCCCGATGACAGGATACAAAAAAGCACCGATCGCCCCCCGGTCCACCCCCACCTTGATCATGGCCAGGGAAAACTCCCCCAACTGAGGCATTCCCATCCCCACCTTGATGGCTGTGCGACCATCTTGTCCCGCCAAAAAGGTTCCCATGGTATCAGCCACAATTTTACCCAATATAAAAACCAGAGAAATAATTAAAGCAGGAACAAAATATTGAGTGACAACGGACAAATCAATTAACATTCCAATGGAAACAAAAAAGAGGGCTGCAAACATATTCCGAATGGGAATCATGATTTCAATGATTTCCTCAGATTCCCGTGAATCACTCAAAACCGTCCCGATCAAAAAAGCCCCTGCCGCTTCGGAAATCCCTAACTCATGCCCAATCAACGCAAGGCCAAAACAAAAGGCAAGGCTAGTAATCAGGGTCATTTCTTTGGATTGATAACGGGAAACATACCCAACCACCCTCGGGGCCAAAATCCCCCCTATAACCAACGCACAGATTGAAAACAGGATGAGTTTGGTCACTAACCAACCCACGCTCATGAGGCTGGTCACCCCCATCGATGCAATGGCAGAGAGAATACTTAGAAGGATCACGGCGGCAAAATCTTCAACCACTAAAATACCCACGATTAATCTTCCAAAGGTGTGGCTCAATTTTCCTTCGTCCCGGAGAACCTTGACCAAAACGGCCGAACTGCTGATACACAGCGCGGCTCCCAAAAAAATCGCCTCCTTGAAGGTCCAACCCATCAGAATCCCTATCTCATATCCCAAGGCCATCATAATACTGATTTCAATGGTTCCGATAATGATCACCGTAAACCCTATTTGTCGTATCTTTTCCCACCCGAATTCAAGACCCAGTGAAAATAGCAACACCACCAGCCCTAAATCGGCTAAAATCCGAACCACTTCGATATCTTCCATGGTCAATATGGGAAGATTAAAAGGGCTGATTAAAAGCCCTGCAATCAAATACCCCAGAATGGGGGGTTGCCGAAGTTTTCAGAAAAGGATAATCGACAACCCCGCCACCGTCATGATAATGGCAAAATCACGGATCAGAGAAAAACTATCCAAGAACCTCCTTTCTACTTTTTTTCACTGAGATTTTTCGGATCTACGACTCGTACGGGAAAGGGTTCGGTGATACTGCCCGTGTAAATTGTCCGATGGGGAAAGGGAATTTCAATACCCGATGAATCAAATGCTTGTTTAATCCCTTCCTGAATACGATTTCTCAATTCAATAAAATTCTCCCGTTTGGCCCAAACCGAGAATTGAATATTCAGGGAAGAATCTCCAAACCCTAGAAACAGAAAAAGGGGTTTGGGTTCCTCCAAACACAGAGGATTTTGGTTGGCCACCTCCAATAAAACCTCGCGGACCTTCTGAATATCCTCTTTATAAGCAACCCCGATCATCAAATCAAATCTCCGGATTGGGAAATAGGTCAGGTTGGTAATTTCTGATTTAATAGCGGTTTCATTGGGAACCCGCACAAAAAGGTTATCAAACGTCCTCATTTTGATGGATAACAAATCCACCGAAAGGATTTCCCCTGTGGTTTCCCCCATACGGACATAGTCACCCACTGCAAAAGGCCGTTCGCCGATTAAAAAAAGGCCGCTGATCAGGTTAGAGGCAGAGGTCTGGGAGGCAAATCCCAATGCAAGGGTTAAAATCCCCGCGGCACCGAGCAAAACATTGAGTTGAAAACCCAATTCTTTAAGTGCTGAAATTAAAACCAACCCCACAATGAGATGGTGGCTGATTCGACGAATCAGCATCGCCTGCTGGGGATTGGTGTATTTGGATATAACCCGAAGGATTCCATTTGCGGCCAGTCTTGCCAAAATAAGGCCCACACCGACAATGATACCTGCCCGAACTAACGACATGAACCGCTCAATATTGAAAGCTTCTCCAAAAACTGACCACCACTCTTGCATCGTTTTTTCCTCCTATCCTCCAAAAAGGGCACTAAACGCCCGGATCACAAGATTCTGATCTGGTTTTTCACGTGGACCCACCACCAATTGGGCGCCAATGGCTTCTCGAGGGGCTTCTTTCGGGATTTCCATGGCCGCTTGATCCCGGTCTTCTTTCCGAACAAACGTGATCGGTTCTGTCCATAAGAATCCATTCTCCGCTTCAAATAGCGAAAGATAAAGCACCGGGAGGTTAATCCTCTCCAGCGAAAGGGACCCTTTGGCCTGGTTTCGAATCAGAACCGGAGTTACCGCCCGATTCGGACGAAAGGACACCTCCTCACATTTCAGGCGGGCTTGAGTCCGGGTGGCATAACACAACTCCCCCTCCCGAGTGGAAGGACCAAACCAGGTATCAGAGGGCCTATAGATCGGAAATTCCTTTAACACATGGGGTGTAGATCCCACCGAAATTTTCACCCACAAGGGAGAACCCACAAATAAAATGATTTCTTCACCACTGGGAATTGAAAAATGGGTTTCGGGGCGGGTAATGACCGGCCGGTCGGCCAAAACCGGAAGAATGCTTAGGGTCCCATCTGTCTGACGAAAACTAAATCGGCTGATCTCCGCTTCTTGAGGAATTTCTTTCTCTTGGCCCGAAACATGAACCTCTAACGTATCTTCGTTTGGGTCCCCTTTTGATTGATAGCCTATTCGCCATTCTTTTTCAAACCTTTGGATCCATAAGGCCATTGTTCCGATCCGCCAAAACCCAATTTGACCTATGGGAATTTTAAATTGACCCCACCACACATTTTTTTTACCCGATATTTTTTCCACTAAACTGCTCCCGTTCTTAAATAATTTTTAAATGGTTTATAGAGAGTACGAAACAGAAAAAAACCTCCGCTTTATCAGACTCCTGCCCCCCATTAGCGGGACCAGTCTGTTTCCGGCTCATCATATGGTCCTGTTTCTGGATGATCAATCTTTTTGAAATCCGCCTTAAAATGTTTTTAGAAAAAACCGTGGAAGGGGGAGTCAAAAAGTTTTTAATTATATGGACCCGGCCAGCAAGGTTGCGATCCCAAGAAAACTAAAGAACCCAACCACATCGGTAACCGTGGTCAGAATAATAGAAGAAGATTGTGCTGGATCCTGACCCATTGCGGTTAAAATCATGGGAACGGCAACACCTGCGATTCCCGCCGCAATCATGGATAACACCATTGAAAAACCGATAATCATGGCAAGACCGGTAGATTGGCTCCAAATAAACACCGCAAATGATGTGGTTGCCGCAACGGCACACCCATTAATAAACCCCACCTGGGTTTCTTTGATTAATACTTGAAACCATTGATACACCCTGATCTCCCTGAGGGTCAATCCTCGCATCGTCACTGCCAAAGCCTGGGCCCCCGTATTCCCTGATTGTCCCGCAACAACAGGAAGTAAAACTGCAAGCGCGGTAAATTGTGCAATGGTACTTTCAAAAAGACCCACCACCGCTGCCGCCAAGAAAGCGGTTAATAAATTTATTTGAAGCCAGGGAAGCCTTTTTCGAACCGCAAAGGTCGACTTGGACAAAGCACGCTCTTCCTTACTGGCTCCCACCATGGTTTGAATATCAGCACTAACCTCTTCTTGTGCCGTCACCACCAGAGAATCCTGTTGAATAATTCCTAAAACACGTTGATTAAGGTTGACCACCGGAAGGGTGTTTACTTTGAATTGCTCCATTAAATCTAAAACTTCTTGTCGGTTTGCCATATCATGAACTGAAACCGGCTGGGCCTGATAGAGAGCCCCCAAAGGTTGGTTGGCAGGGCTAACCGCTAATTTTTGTAGGGGAATAACCCCCAACAGCTTTCCATCACCATCCACCACCAAAAGGTCATAAATCCTTTTTCCTTTGAGAGCCCTTAATTTCGTCAGTGCATTTTTTACGGATGTTTCAGGGGGAAAAGACAAAAACTGAGGGTCCATAAGGTTTCCGGCAGAATCGCTCGGATAGGTCATAATAGATTTGAGCAATCGGACCCTTTTAGGATCTAAAAGAGAGAATTGTTTTTCCTGGAACTCCGGATCCAGGCGAGCAAGAATCAAGGCTGCCTTCAACGGGTCAAGGGCCGAAAGCATTTTTTGAGGAAAATCTCCGCCTGCATTTAAAATAACCTCTGCGGAAAAATCCAGAGGAAACCTTTCCATAATGGTGGCGGCCTGATAAACCGTTTGGGCATCCAAAATTTGGGGCACTTCTCTAGTAGGGGAACGATTACTGAGCGCCTGAGCTGCCTCCTCGGGGTAGAGTCGGAAAAAATTTTGCGCCAAATCCTCTGCCACTGCATTTAAACGGACGGTCATTACATCTCTCCCTTAATTTTTGGATTTGCCAGTCCTTCTCATCGCACCGTTAAGACTTTGGATCATGGCCGCTATTCCCACCCAATAAACCTCACCCAACCGAAAGGTAAATTCGAGAGCTGTTTTTTCCAGGGGAGGCCCGATGTAAATCCCTTCCAGTTTTCGAAGGGTTTTATAGCGAATGATCCCCACCAAAAGACCGCCTTTTTCAGTGACCGGTATTTTATGAAAGGTCCTCCATCCTGGGTGGTTGAGAATCGCCCCTTCGCTGGCATGGCCTGAAATGGTTGATACAGGAAAATTCATCACAGAGGAAACCCTGTCCCGGGGCCGGGCCACCATTAATTCACGGATACTCATTACCCCCAATAGTTTCTGGGTTGAATCAACGATATAGAGATAGGAAAGTAAATCCTGAGAAAAACGCTTCATCTGAAATCGGGCCTCACGGATGTTAAAATGGCTCGGCACCGCAAAAACGTTAGGGTCCATCAGAGCCCCTGCGGTACCTGAAGGATAATGAAGAACGGCTTGAATTTTAAAAGAAATTTTTTTTGGAAGAACCCCTAGAAGAGAAATACGATGTTTCGTGCTGATTCTTCGAAAAAGACCCGCCGCCACTGGTATAGACAGTTTTTCCAAAATCGAACCGGCACATTCCAGATCTAGACCGATTATTATTTCTGATGCCATCATCGGTGGCATGTATTCCAAGACAATGGAAGCAATGGAAGGCTTTATTTCAAGAAAGAAACCTCTTAATTCCTCAATAGAAAAATGTTGGAGGAGAAGCGCGCCATCCCCAGGGTGAGATGCAAGAAATTGTTGGGAAAGATAATCCTCTGTCTTCATCCTAACCCCTCTCGGCAATCAGTGTGGAATGTTTTTTACTAAACTCTCCAGCCGGAATCAAAACCCGGCCTTCAGGTGTTTCCAATATCACAGCGGAAGGGGTCAACTCCTCTACTCTTCCTTGGATTTCACCTATCCTAACGGTTTGCCCGATTTGGTAAGTTTGGGTCAGATAATGAGAAGCAATTAAATTACCCACGACCGTTTTTGCCCCCAAACCAAAGCCAAGGGCCATTCCCCCAAGAACGGTTCCAAAAACCATGGCAATCAAAACCACTAGAGATTCGATTTGAATTCCGATTTGATCGATCCCAATCAAAAAGGCCACTAGAAAAATGGCAATCTGAGTCAACCGGGCTAAGAGTTCTCCATACTCAATCCCCGCCGAAACCATGGCCCGGATAATAGCATCTCTGGCAAGATTTCCTCCGATATACCCCGCAAACCCGATGAGTGCTGCCGCCAAAACATTGGGAAGATAATTCGCTACCCCGCTCAAGAGGTTGGAGACAATGGATAACCCAAGGGTTTCGGTGGCCGCCACAAAAAAGAAAACCAAAATGATCCAAAAAACAATTTTGCCCATCATACTGGGTACGGAACGTTCGATTTCGGTAGGGACACCCTCTCTTTTAATGGACCGGGTTCGAACAAACTGGTCCATTAAACCAATCACACGGGAGGTGGAAGCCTGTAAAATTCTCGCCAAAATCCACCCAATGAGGATTAATGCAAAAAAACTGAAAATAGCAGGAAGTTTTTCCAGGATCCCTTGAATCAACGGGGTAATGGATGATCCAATCTCTGAAATCGTTTCGTTCATATTCATGTCGAACCCTCCAAATTTATTTTAAAAATCCAGCGCCACTCAAATGGCATTCAATATGGGTCAGGAAATCCTTCACAACCCAAAGGCCAAAATTAAAAATAGAAAAGGAAAATTCCCAATTGCAAGTGAATTTTAAAGGAAAAGGAGTGGAAATCTTAACCTAAAAACACTTTAAAACACCAGTGGCATGAACTGCAAGAGAAACAGGAACCCGTTACTTTTTGATAGAAATATGGTCTTATAGCACTGGTACGCTATAAAAAAATTGGGAATAATCAATTACCCATATGAAAACACAGAAATCTTAAAAAATTATGACCTTTTTTAAAATCTTCATAATTTCATTGATTGCCCTGGCCTCCTGGATTTCCATCGCACCCGCACAACAAGAAAATTCTGAAGGAAAAAACTATTCTGATTCTTCCATTGAATTTCAACCTGCGGAAGAGACTGCTTTTGACCGAAAATTACCTCAAACTCAAAGAAAGAGAGAAATTGAGATCTCTTTCAACCCACGGTTTACAGATGCGATTGATCAAGAATTCATCCGATATCGAACCCGTGCCAAATATGGGTTTACGGACCGTTTAGAAATGAGTCTGTCCTTGGAAAGTTTTTCCGTTAATCCCTTTCGGAGCAAAGGAGAATCAGGTGTGTCGGAATTGATTGCATGGGGAAAATACCGATTCCCCGACTGGTCCCGCCTTCCTGGTTTCCGAATATCCACCGGGTTGGAAACCGTTTTCCCCATTGGGAATCCCCCCGAAGAGATTTCCGACCAATACCTTCACATTAGACCTTTTCTTGTTTTTTCCCGCTTTTTAAGGTCCCTCCCCAATTTAGAGGTCTTTTATTATGTTGATTTTGATTTAACCGCCCATCCCCCCTTTCGCGCACGCCCGGCACAGGATCGCCGGGATCACTCGGTGGGAGTCAGTATCGGCGGTGTGTATTACTGGTCGAAAAATTTACGAAGCTCATTGGATTTAACCTATATCACCACTGAAATTGGTGGGGGTAGTGAAAATAATGTCATTTTGAATAACGGCCTCTTTTGGACCATCCCAAAATCCTATTTCGGAAAATGGGGTCTGGGAGCAGGAGTCAGAATTCCCCTAACCCGGGAGGATGAAAATTTTACCTTTATTACAAAAGTGAAATGGGATTTTAATTTAAAATGGAAAATCCCTTTGGATTCAAAAACGAATTCCCCAAAACAGAGGAAGGAAAATACCAATCAGTAAATCCGTGTTTATATCATTTTAATAATCCGCTCCCTCCTGGTTTTCCTGAACATAGGATTTCCGAAGGTGTATCGGTTCCACCCTCTGACCCCTTAATTTTAGATTCAACATTTCCACAAAAACCGAAAAAGCCATAGCAAAATAAATGTACCCCTTTGGGATATGAACATCAAACCCTTCCGCAATCAGAGCAAGCCCAATCAAAAGCAAAAAGCTCAAAGCCAGCATTTTAATGGTGGGATGGCGATCCACAAATTCCCCAACCATTTTTGAAAAAGCAAGCATAAACAAAACCGCAATCACAATGGCTATCACCATAATGCTTAATTGATCCACCAACCCAATGGCGGTGATCACAGAATCCAGAGAAAAAACAATGTCCAGTAATGCAATTTGAATAATCACACCGGTAAAAGTGGCTCCAGTCGAAAACGTAGCTTGCCCCTCCACCCCCTCTAATTTCTCATGAATTTCTAAGGTGCTTTTACCGAGAAGAAACAGCCCTCCAACAATCAGGACCACATCTCGCAAGGAAATATCCGTGGTAAAGAGGGTAAACAGGGGCTTGGTGAGGTGCATAAACCAAGAGAGTGTAAATAAAAGCCCAATCCGGGTCAGCATGGCAATAACCAGGCCGATTCGCCGGGCCTTTTGTTGCCGATGTTTAGGAAGTTTTCCCGCCAGAATGGAAATAAAAATTATATTATCAATTCCAAGGACTATTTCCAAAAGGGTCAGTGTGGCAAGGGCAATCCATGCTTGAGGACCTGCAAACCAAATCATAAAATAACACCGGATTAGAATTTTTAAGCGAACTTTATTTCATTTGAAACTAAAAACGCTAAAATTAATTAAAAAAAAATAAAATGGAAAACCCTTTAAAAATGAGAGACCTCTTCCTCTTTGGGTTCCCCTTCTTTTTTAACCTTTTTTTCGATGATTTCCTTGGCCAAGTCCTTTCCCCCCAATCCACAAGCGAGCGAAAGGGCCAACACGATGCCTCCAAAGGCGATTGAAAACGCCGCAACAATGATTTGTGTTGCAATTCCAAGCTGCTCAAAAGCCATGGCAACGGAAAAAAGAATGATCCCTAACCGCACACCTTTCCCCAATAGTCCGGCTTCCCTAATCTGAGCGTTCACCGCGGCAATGAGAATCGCCTGCCCAAAAAAATTTCCTAAAATAAAACCCACCACCAGGATCACAAAAGAAATAAAGACTTTGGGAATATACCAAAGCGCTTGGGCAACGAATTGATCAACGGCTGTCAGGTTCAAGGCACCTAGCCCTAGAAGGATGAAAGCCAACAGAATCACCCAATAGAGAAATTGACTGATGATGGCAGAGGGAGGGTTTTTAACTCCCCCTTTCACTAAGGCCCTGGATAACCCTAAACGGGAACTCAATTGGTCAAACGACATGAATCCAAGGAGCCGTTGAACCAGGTGAAGCATCGCCCAGGCCATCCCAAACCCTATGGCAATAATCACCAGCATCACAAATAGATGAGGAAGAAAAGATCCCACTTGCCTCAAAAACTCTCTCATGGGTTCGATGAATGCAGTGTCCCATAAATTTTTCATGACGGTTCTCCAGAAATATTAGATTGACCCCATTGCATCGCAAGGTATTCCTTTTGTTTTTCAAAAACCAAACATAAGGTTTCAATTTTCTTTTCTCTTTCGGAATCGCCCCCATGCTGAGTCTCTAAAATGAAAGACGCAATTTGGCCTAAGTAGAGAGGTGTCAAAGATTTTAATAAGTGGTCATGGGGAATGGCCCTTCGATAGAAAGCCAGCGCAAAATCATAAATAATTTGAACCCACAGGTCATCGGGCATTTTCAAATTTTGGGAAGAGATTTTTAATTTTTGTAACCCTTTTAAAACATCGGGACTTAAGATTTCCTCCCAAAGAGGAGAGAATTCCCTCAATCCAAGCTGGAATGCATTGACCATATGTTGAACATTGACCTTGATGGGATCCAGGTGTGTTTTGGGTGGAGCGCCGAAAATGGGAACCCTTTCTGAACCCCGAATGGATTCCCAGATATTCACATTCTCTTCCATTTGCTTAAAAACCGACCCTACAATCTGATTAACCAAAGTGGGAAGGTTCACCCCTGTCTTTTTCATTTTCTGGTTCCGCACCCCCCAATAGGTCTCACACACTTTTTTTTGCCGTGCAAGGGCTGTTGTCACCAACCAGGTATCCACACCCAAATCAGCGTTTTCCGATTCCCAGTAATCTTGTGCAACAATCATTCCTGAAAACTCTCCACTCAAACAAAACTCCCCTCCTATGGGCTGGCGGATCCTTTTCCCATAAAGGGCCCGTATCAGAGGGTAAATGATGCTTTTTGTAATGGTTCCATCATAAGGTTGGCGGTGGAATAAGGGAACCACCAGGTCAAAATTCTCTTCCAGAACAGGATCTAATAACTTTTCAGCCCACTCGGTAGTCAGGTTAAAAAGATGAGGATCCAAAACAGCGCACGCTTTCACTTCCAGATCTTTGGCCATTTCCAAAATTTTTTGAAAAGCGGTTCCCCGTCCAGGGATTCCGTGGTAAGGAAAGGAAAAAGTTTGTGAGGAATCCAATGAATGGGTCAGGAAAATACTGGGTAAATTCCCGTTGGATTGGGATATTATTTTGGTGGTCCCATCTTCAGAACCCCCATCCGAAATTACCAAAACCGACTTTTGACTTGGAAAGTTTTGGGCTAGACCTGAACGGATGGTTTCAACCAAAGGACCAATGGTATCGGCATTGTTATAGGTTGGAATCCCAATTAAAATATCGGCCTTTTCTATCTTCTGGCTTTGAGGTGTTTTGTTTTTTGAATCCATTAGTTAATCCCGGTTATTTTCAAAAACTTTTTAATCGGAAGCCATCCCTGATTGAAAACCTACCAATTAGAGGGGGCTGTGTGGTTTCAACTGAATCCTCTTTTCAATATTTACCGTTGCCAAAGGATGGTATTGGCCTCCATTGGAACGCCAGCTTCAGGGTGAAAGGGAACCACCCGAAGGGTATAGTCATCCGCCGGCCGTGTAATCGGAATTTTTCCAAAATAAAGGTGACCATTGACCGCACCTGAAATGGTCCCCTTTCGGGTCATGACAAACCGGTGTGGGTGGTCAGGATTTTTGGGCTCCGCATACCCCTCCACTTGAATAAAAGAGGGATCTATTTCCCCACAATAGACCTGCGCGTGGAAATGCCACTCATCATGTTCCTGATCAACCTTTACCTCTCCGAACCGTAATTCTTCCCAGTTTTCGGAAAGGGTTTTACACCAATTTTCAATTTCAAGGGCAACCTTGCCCTGTTGAGCGGTTCGCTTTTGAACTGCTTTCGAAGCCGGAAGATAATATTTCTCCGTGTATTCACGAACCATACGGTTAGCACTAAAATGGGGTGTTAATGAGGACATACTTTTACGAATGCGCTCTACCCACCTGGAGGGGATTCCCTGTGGGTCACGGGTATAAAATTCCCGAATGATCTGTTCCTCTAAAAGGGTGTACATTTGCTCTGCTTCAATGGCATCCCATACCGGTTCGTTGTGTTCCCTTCCATCTCCAAGACCCCACCCCACCTCGGGGGTATAGGCTTCGGCCCACCACCCATCCAACTCAGAAAGGTTCAAACCCCCGTTGACCAAAACCTTCATCCCACTGGTTCCACTGGCCTCATTGGGCCTCCTTGGGGTATTCATCCAAATATCAATCCCTGCAGCCAACTGTTGGGCCAGAGTAATATCATAATCTTCCAAGAAAACAACATGGTTAAATAAATCCAATCGATGGGCAAACCGTGCCATGGATTGAACCATTTTTTTTCCTTCCTGATCATTGGGATGGGATTTACCCGCAACAATCAATTGGACCGGATACTTAGAATTAAGGAGAATTTTTGCCATTCGCTCGGAATCATGAAGTAAAAGAGTGGGACGTTTGTAGGAGGTAAACCGTCTGGCAAACCCCAAAGTAAGCGCATTCGGATCCAGCACTTTTTTTGCCCGCTCAATCAGTTCAGGGGGTTTACCCCCCCCCTTGAATTGGCGAACCAACCGGTTTCGAATATAATGAACCAAAGATTTTCTTCCCGCCGTCCGCATATTCCAAATCTCAATAAAAGAAGTCTCGTCCATCACCTTACATAAATCACCTGTTGCCACCAGCCAACGGTCTTTTCCGCATTTTGCGGTCCAAAGTTCATCAGCGGCTTGAGAGTCCCAGCTGGGCATGTGTACCCCATTGGTCACATGTTGAACAGGAACTTCTTCTTCAGGCCATCGGGGGAATAAAGGCTGAAATAATTGGCGGCTGACTTTTCCGTGAAGTTGGCTCACACCGTTGATATACCGGCTTTCATTCATGGCCAAATAGGCCATGTTGAAGGGCTCACTTGTATCTTCTGGTTTTTTCCGTCCCAATGCCAAAATTTGTTTGTCTGAAATGTCCATCATTTCAGAAATTCTTTTAAGGTACGGCGCAACCAAAGTTGGATCAAATTGGTCAAATGCAGCTTTCACGGGGGTATGGGTTGTAAATACATTACCGGCCCTCACCGCTCTGAGGGCAACAGAAAAAGATTGGCCGGTTTCCCTCATATACTGGTGAGCGCGGGCAATACCGGCAAAAGCGGCGTGTCCTTCATTGAGGTGAAGAACGTCAACCTCTTCACCCAATTGTTCCAGAGCAGACCAACCCCCTAGACCTAAAGCAATTTCCTGGATTAAACGTTGTTCCTTTCCAGATGGATACAGATTCGAGGTTAAACCACGGTCCCAAGGACTATTGAAGGGATCATTACTGTCCAAAAGGTATAATTTAACTTTTCCAACCAATACCTCCCAAATTCTTAACAGCAATGTTCTCCCAGGAAGCTCCACCTTTACCCGTAAAAGTCCTCCTTCTTTATTTTGAACGGGAACAATTGGAAGAGTAGTGGGATCATTGTAGGGGAAGGCCTCCAGTTGCCACCCGTCACTTGAGAGCACCTGCCTAAAATACCCTTGCTGGTAAAGTAGGCCAATGCCCACAACAGGAACACCCAAATCGCTGGCTGTTTTAAGAAAATCTCCTGCAAGTATTCCAAGGCCCCCCGAATAGATGGGAAGGGCTTCACCCAATCCAAACTCCATACTGAAATAGGCGATTTTTTTGAGATCCGTCACGGGATAGGTTTTCCCAAACCAACCTTTATCTTCCAAATATTCCTTTCGTTTATTGAGCCATCCACGAATTTTTTCCCTTAACACATCATCCCGGACTATTTCTAAAAGACGGGCTCGGGAGGCACTTTGCATTATATAATAGGGGTTGCGTGTCCGATCCCACGCCTCGGGATCGATCATTTCCCAAAGCTGATCGCTGAAATGGCTCCAAGTCCACTGTAGGTCTAACGAAAGTTCCGAAAGCCCCTGGAGTTCCTCTGGACCTTCAGCAATAAAATGGTGATAAAGCGAATTTGTCATATTTCATCCTTAGAAAAGAGTCGTAATTTACAATTTGTAAGTACAATCGGGATAGGTTAAACCATTGTCCGAGAAAACCAAAGGATTTCAAAAAGCCCTTTTTTTTTGTTGAAAACCATTGTGTTTCCCAAGTCAATTTAACCCAACCTGCCGCTAACCACAATATCCCTAAAAAATTTTATATAGGGTCCATCTTAGTGTCTCAGCCCACAAATAAATTGATTATTTCCTGTGTCATTCCGGCCATTACCGCGCCAGTGGGAACGAGCCGGAATCCAGTGTTTTTTGACTTCTGGTTTCCCGCTTTCGCGGGAATGACGGCCTTGATTTTTTCAACGTATTTCTAAGACACAACACTAAGGGGTTTGTGTCAAAAGCGAATGGGGAAGGGGTTTCTTCCTCAATTCACGTTTTCGAATAAAACATTTTTCAATTTCCACCAATACAAACACCGTTGCCGCCACCAAAGTAATTCTGGCCCAATCCATGAACGTAATGGAAGTCGTATCGAAAAGGATTTGCATGAAGGGGGCATAGGAGAATAAAATCTGAGCAAACATTACCACGCCGATCGCCACGTAGATATAGGGATTCCCCAACATTCCCGAACGGTTCAGAACAGAGTCTTTTAAAAGCCGTGTGTTCAAAAGGTAAAACACTTCAAAAACCACCAACGTATTCACAGCCAGGGTACGGGAGGTTTGAATCGGAATTCCATGCAAGTGATCCCATAGAAAAAACCCAAAGGTTCCGACAATAAAAATAAGGGAAACAAACAAGATTCGCCACACTAAAAAAAATGACAGGATCGGTTCGCGGGGTTTCCGGGGAGGGCGTTTCATCACCCCCGCCTCCGCGGGTTCAAAAGCCAATGCAAGTGCAAGGGTCACCGTCGTAATCATATTCACCCAAAGAATTTGAACCGGTGTAATGGGCAGCAATCCCCCGGCAAAAATAGCAGCAATAATGATTCCCGCTTCACCCACACTGGTGGGTAAAATATAGGCAATGGCTTTTTGGATATTATCATAAACCGTTCGTCCTCCTTCAACTGCACGGGCGATGGATGCAAAATTGTCATCGGCCAAAACCATTTCAGAGGCTTCTTTGGCTACTTCAGTTCCTTTAATGCCCATGGCCACCCCCACGTCCGCCTGCTTTAAGGCGGGGGCGTCGTTAACACCATCACCCGTCATTGCAACAATTTCCCCGTTGGCCTGAATGGCCTGAACCAACTTCAATTTATGCTCCGGGCTAACCCGGGCAAATACATCGACCTGTTGAACCGCTCGGCGCAGATCTTCTTTCCCCAGGGTTTCCAGGTCTTTTCCGGTCATTGCGGTTTTTCCGTCCCCGATTCCCATTTGGGCCCCGATAGCGCGGGCGGTCACCGCGTGGTCCCCTGTAATCATTTTTACGCGTATTCCTGCGGTTTTACATAATTTCACCGCCTCCACGGCTTCATTTCTAGGAGGGTCCGTAATCCCGAAGATTCCTATGAGAGTAAGATCCCCGTCCAAATCAGAAAATTTCAATGCGTAATGGTCTGTACCCGTTTCCCGCAGGGCCAAAGCCAGCAAACGCTGCCCCCCGCCTGCAATTTCCTCCATGCGGCCGTGCCAATACCCAATATCCAATGGCCTCTCATCCCCGTTTTGGAACTGGCGGTTGCACATTTCCATTAAACGTTCCGGGGCCCCCTTCACATAAATAAAACCATGGCCTGCATGGTCATGGTGCAATGTGGCCATAAACCGGTGTTCCGATTCAAACGGGATAATATCCATTCGGGGATAATTCTCTTTTTCCAGGGAGGGATTCAATCCCATTTTCATGGCCAGAGGAATTAAAGCACCCTCCGTTGGATCCCCATGGATTTTCCACTTTCCATTCTCCTCATGAAGTTCCGCATCATTACAGAGGAGAGCCCCACGGGAAACCTCAATCAAACTCGGATATTCTTCCCCAGTGATCAGGTTTCCATTCAACAACAACTCTCCGTGGGGATCATATCCCGTCCCGGAAACATCAAACAGGCCATCCGTAGTCACCACCCCTTGCACCATCATTTCATTACGGGTAAGGGTCCCGGTTTTATCCGAGCAAATCACCGTGACGGACCCCAATGTTTCCACCGCCGGAAGCCTGCGGATAATCGCGTTTTGGCGGGCCATACATTGAACCCCGATGGCCAATGTAATAGTAATAATGGCAGGGAGACCCTCGGGAATCGCGGCCACCGCCAGGGCTACCCCAGCAAGAAACATCTCACTGACCGGATAATTTCGAATGAGCACCCCAAACCCAAATGTCGCCAGGGCCACGGCCATAATGGCAATGGTTAACCGATGGCCAAATTCAGCCATTTGAACCAAAAGTTTGGTCGTCAACGGTTGAACTTTTTTAAGCATCTGGTTGATCCGGCCCAGCTCTGTGGCATCTCCCGTGGCAATCACCACACCCGTTCCCTGACCATAGGTCACCAGTGTTCCAGAATAGGCCATACAGGTTCTATCCCCCAGTACCGAATTTTCTGCTACCGGAGCGATCGATTTTCCAACGGGAACCGATTCTCCTGTGAGGGCGGCTTCGTCAATTCTCAGTTCATGAATACGGATCAGTCGAATATCGGCGGGAACCTTATCCCCGGATTGCAAAAACACCACATCCCCGGGAACCAAGGTTTCGGCAGGAACCATGAAACGTTTCCCTTCCCGGTGAACAAAAGCGTTTAAAGAAAGCATGGTCCGAATGGCTTCCATCGCCCTTTCAGCCTTCCCTTCTTGAATAAACCCGATGAGAGCATTGATCAACACCACCCCAAAAATGACCCCAGAATCCACCCAGTGCTGAAGAAAAGAGGTCACCACCCCTGCCCCCAAAAGCACATAAATCAGGACATTATGAAATTGAACCAGAAAACGGACCAAAAGCCCCCGCCTCTTTGGCGGGCTCAGACAATTCAGACCATATTTGGCCAAACGGGATTCGGCATCTGAATGTGTCAGTCCCTCAGGTCGGGTTGAAATGTCCCGGTAGACCAGTTCGACTCCAAGGGCGTGCCAAGAGATTTCTTTTTCAATTGAATTTTTTTCATTCATTTTAAATATTTTCGATCGGTATTTTTATGAAGAACCTATCGAATGACTCATCCTCCAGTATGGACGGAGAGATAAACCGATCCCGCTTTCCCACCCATACCGAACAATTAACGGGTTAAAGAATCTTACCGAAGGACCATAGATGCATAACATAAAGTTGACTTTTTTTTGAAAGGTCAGGGATGTAGCCAAATCCATTATTTTGTTAATAAAAATCCCCGCAGCAAGACTGCGGGGTGGTATTCAGTGGAAAAACTAAATCCTCAAATCCCCCTTTATCCCCCTTTTCCAAAGGGGGAACCTAAGCGGTCACCCCGTAGCGAGCTACGGAGAATAGCAAGTTTAATTAATTTCGGATGGCGCCATCGGGGTCTTCACTATTAACTGTGTCGGCGGCCGCTAATATTTGCTTAAATCTCCCTTTTTGGGTTTTCTTGACCGCCCACACGGAGCGTGGCAAACCATGTTCTCATCAAAAACAAAAGATTGTTTTAAATCATTTCATTTCCCTCTCCTTATTTGGACGAACTCCGGGACCACTTCCAGTCCCGAATTTCGGGCATATCATCTCCGTGTTTCGCAATATATTCCTTGTGATCGATAAGCTTGTCGCGAATTTCCTGTTTTGCATAGGCAGCCATGGATCCCAGCTTTGTAACCCGGTCAATCACATCCCCCACCAGGTGAAAGCGGTCTAGGTCATTCCGGACCACCATATCGAATGGTGTACTGGTCGTCCCCTCCTCTTTATACCCCCGAACATGAAGATTCTTG
This sequence comes from Nitrospiria bacterium, assembly GCA_036397255.1. Taxonomy (NCBI): domain Bacteria; kingdom Pseudomonadati; phylum Nitrospirota; class Nitrospiria; species Nitrospiria bacterium. The sequence continues at coordinate 62,382 of DASWJH010000053.1, read as the reverse complement.
TGGTTTGTTCTTCGATAGGTTAACCGGTGAATCAACCACGGATACCCATGGAAGGCAAAAATGATGGGTTTATCCGCCGTAAAGAGGGTATCAAATTCTTTATCCGATAAGCCGTGGGGGTGTTCACTCTGTGGTTGCAGTTTCATTAAATTAACAACGTTGATCACCCGAATTTTAAGATCTGGGAAATACTGTTGAAGCAAATTCACAGCGGCAAGTGTCTCCAAGGTAGGAATATCCCCGCAACAGGCCATCACCACATCGGGTTCGGACCCCCGGTCTGTGCTGGCCCATTCCCAAATCCCGATTCCAGCCGCACAGTGTTTTATCGCCGCCTCCATATTCAAAAACTGAAGGGCCGGTTGCTTCCCTGCCACAATGACATTGACATAATTCCGGCTTCGAAGGCAATGATTGGTTACCGAAAGGAGCGTATTGGCATCTGGGGGAAGATAGACCCTAACCACCTCGGCTTTTTTATTGACCACATGATCAATGAAACCGGGATCTTGATGGGAAAACCCGTTATGGTCTTGCCGCCACACATGGGAGGTTAACAAATAGTTCAACGAGGCGATGGGCCGCCGCCATGGAATCTCTTGCCGGGTAACCTTGAGCCATTTGGCATGCTGGTTAAACATGGAATCAACCACATGCACAAAAGCCTCGTAGGTCGAAAAAAAACCGTGTCTTCCCGTTAAAAGATACCCTTCTAACCATCCCTGACAGGTATGCTCACTCAGGATTTCCATAACGCGCCCGTCCGGGGAAAGATGATCATCATCGGAGGTTAGATCAGCCATCCACGTCCGGTTGGTCACCTCAAACAGGCTTCCCAACCTGTTCGAAGCGGTCTCGTCGGGGCCAAATACTCGAAAATTTTTTGCCTCCAGATTAAGCTTCATAACATCCCGAAGGTATTGCCCCATCACCCGGGTAGACTCCGTCACGACGGTTCCGGGTTTAGGGACATCCACTGCATACTCACGGAAATCAGGTAATTTGAGATTTTTTAAAAGTACTCCTCCATTGGCATGGGGGTTGGCTCCCATCCGCCGAGTCCCTTGAGGGGCAAGGGCCGTTAATTCAGGAATCAGTGTTCCATGTTCATTAAATAGTTCTTCTGGCTTATAACTCTTCATCCATTTCTCGAGCAACTTGATGTGGTCTTTTTTCTGGGCCAATTCGGACAGAGGCACCTGGTGGGAACGCCAGTAATCTTCTGTCTTTTTTCCGTCTACTTCTTTGGGTCCTGTCCAACCCTTCGGGGTTCTCATTACAATCATGGGCCACAGGGGACGTTTAGTGGATCCTTTGGAACGGGCTTCTTTTTGAATCATTTTGATCTCTTGAATCACCTGTTCAAGTGTTTCCGCCATCATACGGTGCATTTTCTCCGGATCGGCTCCCTCCACAAAATAAGGTTTGTAGCCATAACCGATGAACAGGCTTTCCAACTCCCGGGTGCTGATTCGAGCCAAAATTGTGGGGTTGGCAATTTTAAACCCGTTTAGATGCAGAATGGGTAGAACAGCCCCATCGGAAATAGGGTTGAGAAACTTATTGGAATGCCAGGCCGCTGCCAGGGGACCTGTTTCCGCTTCCCCATCTCCCACCACACAGGCAACCATCAAATTAGGATTATCAAAAACGGCCCCATAGGCATGAGAAACCGCATAACCGAGTTCGCCGCCTTCATGAATGGACCCCGGGGTTTCGGGTGCAACGTGGCTGGGAATACCTCCCGGAAAAGAGAACTGCTTAAAGAGTTTCCTCATCCCTTCGGTATCCTGAGAAATGTTCGGATAGACCTCACTGTAGGTTCCTTCCAAGTAGGTATTGGCCACCATTCCTGGACCACCATGTCCAGGCCCACAGATATAGATCATATCCAGATCATATTTTTTGATAACCCGATTCAGATGAACGTAAATGAAATTTAACCCTGGGGTGGTTCCCCAATGACCCAACAATCGAGGTTTAATATGCTCCAATTTGAGGGGTTGTTTCAGTAACGGGTTATCCAGAAGATAGATTTGGCCTACGGATAAATAGTTTGCAGCCCTCCAGTATCCATCAATGCTCTTTAATTCTTGATCCAATAGGGTCTGACTCATACCTTTCCTCCTGTCCTAAATCAAACATCGAAACGTTTCTTGAGCGATGATGGATTCCTCATCCACGGGAATCACGTAGACCTTACTGGACGAGGAATCCTTACTAATACAGGCCTCTTTCCCAATGGCCAGCCGGTTTCGCTCTGGGTCGATCTGAATCCCACACCAGGCTAACCCATTACAAATACGCTCCCGGAGGCTTGAAGCATGCTCCCCCACCCCCCCGCTAAAGATAATGCCATCAGCCCCTGAGAGGACCGTTAGATAAGCCCCGATGCATTTAAGGAGTCGATAGCAATAAACATCCAGGGCTAATTTTGCCCGTTCATCTTTCCCTTCCAAAACCAAAAGCTCCTTCATATCTGCGGTTTTTCCAGAAATACCGAGCACCCCCGATTGATCATTGAGGCTTTGAATAACCTGTGAAACAGGTTTCCTCTGTTTTTCAGCCAAAAAAGCTACAACGGCGGGGTCCACATCCCCCGATCGGGTCGCCATGACCAGTCCCTCCAGGGGCGTAAAACCCATGGTGGTATCGATGGATATCCCATCACGAATGGCAGCGGCTGAACATCCATGCCCAAGCTGTAATGTAATCAATCGGGTTCCCGGTACAGGTTTCCCGGTAATCTCCATATACCGCCTTGCTAAATAGCGGTGGGCGATTCCGTGAAAACCGTAGCGACGGATTTTATACAGTTGTGCCAGATCATAGGGTATGGCATAGGTGAAGGCCCGAGGGGGGAGGGTATGATGAAAAGCCGTATCAAAAACTGCCACCATAGGAACTTCCGGTTTGACCCAATCACGGCAAACCTGAATGGCCTCCAGCCCAATGGGATTGTGAAGAGGAGCCAGCCCTTCTAAAGCCTTGATGTTTTGAATCACTTCCAAATTCAAAAAAGTCGCTTGAGTGTATCGTTCTCCCCCATGAACAATTCGGTGACCGACCGCTTCAAAACCACACTTCCCTTCTTTCAACCAAGACAAAACGTTACGAACAGCCTCGGAATGATTCCCTATAGGGCGGGTTTCATTCACCGTTGTTTTTCCATTGATCACCAAATGACATTGTGATCGGTTTCCAATGGAGCGGATCTGTCCATCCGTCAAGTGACGAAGGTTTGGTATTTCATTGCTGTCGGAATTGACATCGGAAACACGAAATTTAAGAGAAGAACTTCCAGTATTGATTGTGAGGATTCTCAATAACCTTTACCTTTCAATTCGATTGAAACCGGGGTGGGATCCTTCCTCTCCCGGAACATTATTCTTCTTTTTTATTGGGGAACCTCTTTAAACCAACCATAGGAAAATTTCCGTAAAACATATTCCACCCGGTTTTTTTACAGAAAATCCCTCTGGTTTTATTTTTTTACTTTTTTAAATTTTTCTTGGCCCCCTTAAGGGCCTGAGAAAAGAAAATCCTATCCGAGGAAAACCTAAAAAGATTTAAGGGGGGAAACAAGCAATTCCTGATATTTTAAACATTCCGAAAAAGCAAGTCAAACGGGTTTCATCGTAGGTAACCGAAAAAGAAAGAAATGAATACTGAAAATTTTTCCTAATAAATAGTACCCTCTTCTTACCCAGTGTCGCCACAATACAAATCAGTGGCCACTTTTTCGAAGAATTGAAAGAGAAAAACCCCTAAAAAGGGAATAAAACCGATCGGTTGACTTCTAACCGGGGGAAAGATACCATCAATCCTCAATGCAAAAAGGGATTTCACCGTTATTCTTCTCAAAAATTCTCAAAGGGTTTTAATGCGTATTTTAGTCATTGAAGATGAAAAAAAAGTTGGGAATTTTATCCGCCAGGCCCTTGAAGAGGAACGGTACGCCGTAGACAATGCCTTGGATGGAGAGGAAGGTCAGGACATGGCAGAAGCCTATGACTATGACCTGATTGTTTTGGACTTGATGCTTCCGAAAAAATTAGGGGTCACGATCCTAAAGGAACTCCGAAGAAAAGGAAATACCACTCCCATTCTGGTTTTAACCGCCAAGGATGCCGTTCCGGATAAAGTGGCCACCTTGGATTCGGGAGGAGATGACTACCTGACTAAACCTTTTTCCATTGAAGAGTTTTTGGCCAGGGTTCGGGTTTTGCTAAGGCGGGCGAAACCGGGGCATGGGCCCCTGCTCCAAGTGGCCGACCTTAAAGTGGACCCTACCACTCGGGAGGTATTTCGGGGAAGCCGAAAAATCGATTTAACCAACAAAGAATATGCCTTAATGGAATATTTGATCCGAAACCCAGGAAGGGTACTGACACGGAGCATGATAGTGGAACATGTGTGGAATATTGATTTTGACACGGGAACCAATGTCATTGATGTCTATGTGGCCTATCTCCGGGGAAAAATCGATAAAGGGGAAGCCCATCCTCTGATCAAAACCATTCGGGGGGTAGGCTATACAATAAAGGAATAGCCCCATGACCATTCGGGCCAAACTGGCAATTTGGCTGAGTCTGCTCGTTGCAATTATTCTGGTCCTTCTGGCAACCGTTCGTTATGCAGGGCAAAAAGAATTACTAGCGGACCAGAAAGATTATTCTCTGAAAATTACCGCAGGCATTCTTGACGCCTCCCTCCCCCGGGGAGTTCCCACCGAAAAGGGGATTCAAAAGACAGTGGTAAAGATGATCTCCAATCATCCTGAAATTGAATTAAAGGGGATCATCATCGAGGTTTACGACACCAAACAACACATTATTTTCTCTTCAACCATTGCTGAAGGGGGTTTACTTCCGATTTCTCCAAAAAGCTGGAGAAAAGCCCAACTTGGAGAAACCCTTCTATCTAGCCTATCCTATCGAGGCAACCGGAGTGCCCTCAGAGCTTTATTAAAACCAGTTTTTGAAGAGGACCGGGTAGCCTATTTTATTCTATTGGGCAGTTCCATGGAAGATATTGACCGGGCACTGGAAAACTTTTTCCTTCTAAACCTCATTTTTATTCCTTTAGCCACCTTACTGTTGGGAGGGGGGGTGTGGTTATTAACCAAAAAAGCACTGAAACCGGTAGACCTGGTGATTAAAACCGCACATCAAATTAGCTCAGGCAATCGAAACCAACGGATTCAAATTTCTGGAACTGGAAAAGAAGTGAAGGACCTGGCGGAGGCATTTAACCAAATGATCCAGCGGTTGGAAACCTCTTTTCAGCAAATTCAAGAATTTAGTGAGAATGTATCCCACGAACTTCGAATCCCCCTAACTATCCTGAGGGGTGAAATTGAACTCAGCCTCCGGCGGGCCAGATCCGCAGATGATTATCAAAAAATCCTCCAAAGTAATTTAGAGGAAACCCTACGAATGGAAAAAATTGTGGGAAAACTTCTTTTCCTCTCCAAAGCAGATCGGGGTGAAATTGCTTTGGAAGGTGGCCCTGTTGACTTCCATCCATTGGTAGAGAGGGTTTATCACCAGTTCCAAAGGCCTGCCGAAGAAAAAAATCTAACGTTACATTTCAAATCTGAGGGCTCTGTCCCCGGCCATGGGGATGAGCTGCTTTTACGGGAAGTCCTGATGAATTTAATCCAAAATGCCATCAATGCGACTCCTTCCGGGGGAGAAATCAGTCTATCCTTACATAAAGAGAAAGAAACCATTAGAATTTTGATTGAGGATACCGGCTGTGGAATTCCTGAAAAAGATATTCCCCATATTTTTAATCGGTTTTACAAGGTGGACAAATCCCATTCGGGCCAGGGTAGCGGTCTAGGCCTATGTATATGCAAATGGATTGTGGAAGCCCACAGGGCTGTCATTATGGTTGAAAGCACCTCTGGAAAAGGGAGTCGTTTTATTCTCGCTTTTCCAAAACCCCCTTTCTCCGAATCTTAAACCGGAACCTTGCTTCCCCCGGTATTTGAAATAAACCCCAATCTTTTAGGAGAAAAAAAAGTCAGCTTTTTTTTATTTCCATGGGATTTCATTTCAAACCCCATCCATGGGGAAAATTGGGGTCTTTGCCAACAGACCCTTGGTTAAAATTTTTTAATAAATCTTTAATGGATATTTAATTATTCTTGGATATTCTTTTAAAATTCTCTCACTGAGAAAGGAGGATTTTTCATGAATAAGAACTGGATAATCCCTTTGGTTGTGGCCTTAGGGCTCGGGTTCGGAGCGAGCGGTTTTGCGGGAGAGCTTGTCAGTGGAACCGTGGTCAAACTTGAAAAAGAATTCGTTACAGTTGAAGACTTTGAAATCGGAGATATGATTCGAGTTCATTACGATAACCAAACAAAAGTAAATGGAAAATTAAAGGAGGGCGCCTCGGTCGATATGGAAGTGGAGGGTGAACATGCCGTTTCAATCGATGTGATCAGCCCCGACGAAGAAGAATTAGAGGAAACGGATGAGGATATGTAAACTGAACCATGGGATTTAGAAATGAGGAATCGCAGTTGATGAATAGTCAAAAGGGTGCTAAAACCAAAAAAAATATTTTTAAAAAATTCAGGCTGCGAAATAAAAGATCTCTCTCCCCAGACTGAAAAACCAAAAATCATCAAAAGATGGCTGGTCAAAAAAAAGGCTTTATTAATTAGCAATGGCAGAAATTCCAAATAGCCCTTTAATTTCTTGGCGGTTTCCTAAAAGTTTTTTGACCGATGTAGACTGAACCCTCCCTCCCTCTCTATCCCTTCGTGATAGGCTTTCCTTGAAATACCTAATCATCCTCACAAAAAAAATGATTTCTACAGTATTTTAAAGCTTCAGCCTGTTATTTCCCTGAATCAAAGAAGAATTGGTCTTACCATTAGATTTCTCTCTGAAACCCCAGCGAGGAAAAAATTTTTCACATGGATTCCTTTACCAAATCTTTTCTCCTTATTTTTGTTCTCCTCAATCCGTTTATTTTATCCATCTACCTGATTGATTTGGTGAAGGCTTTAGGATTTCGGTTATTTTCCCGCCAACTCATTCGGGCCGGAATCATTAGTTTAATTATATTTTTAATATTCGCATTTGCTGGGGACAAAATTTTTACAGATGTTTTTCAGATACGGTTCTTATCCTTTTTGATCTTTGGCGGCATCACATTTTTAATTGTCGGAACCCGTCTTCTTCTTTCCATGGGCAGCCCCATTGAACCCCTCCAACCCAATTCGGAAAATGTATCGGCTGCCATTGCAATGCCTTTTATGGTTGGCCCAGGGACCATTAGTGCCAGTGTTTTAGCAGGGACACGACTTGATTTTCCAATGGCCGCACTCTCCATATGCCTTGCAATGGTCGTTTCCGTTGGGGCCATCCTCTTATTTAAATGGCTCCATGATTTGGTCCGGGAACGAAATGAAAAATGGGTCGAGCGCTATACCATTATCGCCGGACGAGCAACCGCCCTTTTTATTGGTTCTTTTGCCATTGAGATGATATTAAAAGGGATTGAAATGTGGATTAAGCAGCTTTCGGGTTCAGGCTAGCCTCTTCCCTCTCCTGCCCCTCTCGGAGAAGTTAACCCCCTTAAAAACCCCGATCTTTTCCTTGTTTCCCCTTATTTGCCATCATTTCAGTTCGATTCCAGAAAGGGTAAATTTAATGGTTAAGAACCATACTTTTTAATGGTTTTTCCAGAGTTGGGTTGACCGGTTAGGGGGTTTTGGCTCTTTTGGAGTTCAACCACCTGTTCTTTAAGTTGCTTGACCTGAAGGGTAAGACTATTTTTTTCCTTTTTGACCTGGTCAAGCTCTTCGGTCAAAGCTGCAATTTCCCCCTTGGAAAGCCGAAGCTCACGGATAACCATTTCATCCTCAGACATAGAATTTCCGCAAACCAGGAAAAAAATTATAAGACCCAAACAGGCGAGGAGATTACTTATTTTTTTCCATCCCATGTCTCTTCCCTTTTTCACTTCTTACTCCAAATATAAGTAACCCAATTAAAAAAGGTATTAAAGGAAGATTAAACGTTTTTAATTATTTCGGTATCGGGGCTGGAAAACCCAACCGCCATCCTCGATATTTTCTGGAATGGCGGTTGGGTTACATTAAGGTCCTCAAACGTTCTCTACCCAAAAAATAAAGGGTTCTTATTTAGGAAAGTTTCCTGGTTGAGGTTTACCTGGTTTTTGAGTTTGCCCGGATTTTACGGTCCCGGGTTTCTTAATGTTGTCGGTCTTCAAGAATGCTCACCTCCTCCTCACCCAACAACAAACCACGATTGGCTTGTTATTCCTTCTATCATAAATAGGTGATTTAAGGAAAAGGTTAAACCCAAATTAAAATTTTCTTATTTTTTCCAAAAAAACATTTTTAAAAAACGTATTTTTTTAACTGAAAATACCTGTTTTCTCAACCAAAACCCTTAAAATTTTTTAATAACTTTTTAATTTTTATTTAATTTAAACTCGATACCTTTAGACTATCCTTTTTATTAAATCAGCAACTCAAATTCTTTTATTTTACCGGAAGAAACTATGAATCGAGACTCTAAAACGCTTCCTTATCGCGGAATCGTGCTCGCCGGAGGTGAGGGACCAACTTTCACAGCGGATTAAGGATACCATTATAGCCCAACCGGAAAATAAAGGAACCGGGCCTGGAATATTTCTTCCTCTGATTTTCCTCCATGGGTCCTACCCTGAAGCCACGGTAGTCATTTTTCCGACAGACCATTACATTTTAGGGGAAGAGGTCTTCATGAATCACATAAAGTCGGCTGGCAAAAAAGTTGAACAAAACCCTTTTCAATGGATCCTTTTAGTATCCCTACCTTCAAAACCTGAACCGGAGTTTGGTTATATATTGCCCAACCAAGATGAAATCCCAAAAAATGCCCCCACTATTAAAAAAGTTTGGCGTTTTATTGAAAAACCGGGAGTCAGTAGGGCACGGGGATTAATTAAATTGGGGGCATTTTGGAATACATTTATTATGGTTTTTAAAACCAGTACCTTTTTGAATGGGGTAGCTTCTGTTAAGCCGGATCTGTTCAATGCTTTTCTTCAAATTCGATGGGCCATTGGAACAATAAAAGGGAAAAAGGTAATCCATGAAGTTTATGGCGGTTTAGAATCAGTGGATTTTTCAAAAAGTTTACTGGAGGAGATTCCATGCCAAACCTCCATTTGCCTTTCGGTCCTCCCAATTACGGGTGTTTTTTGGAACGATCTGGGATCCGAGGAACGCCCGACAAAGATCATTCGCAAAAAGGGATCCAATTGGAAACCCGCTAATGCCGATAACCCTCAAAATTCTTTTTGGGAAGGGTAACATTCATTTTAAAAAACTCCCTTGGACATTTTCCTTTATACTTGGATACTGAAACAATTACCTTTATGATAAGGGTGTTTTTAAAAAAATATTATTACATTAACCCGAAAGGGCATAAACCCACAAGTGAAAATGGCCTTTGTTTTCTTTCTAAGGATTTTTTGAAAAACCGTTTTAAAAAACTGGGTTTATACCTCCTGCTTCAATTTCCACGGAAGCGTCATTTGAAAGGCACCCTAATTCACCGGGCCATTGGCGAGAGGCTATTTGAAGCCGAACTTTGGAGGTTTACCCAAAGGAGCGTTTCCGGGGGGGCTGGCATTGGGTCTATTCATCGCATTTACACCCTCGTTGGGAGTCCAGATGATTTTAGCAGGCCTGGGAGCTTTCCTATTACGGGTCAATATTCCCATTGCTCTTGCGGCCTGCTGGGTTACCAACCCATTGACCGCCCCGGGAATTTATCTTTTGCAATATGAATTGGGCCGGTGGTTGAACTGGATGCCACCTTCGGAGGAGGTGTTCGGTCAAACCGGAGCCCTCAAAAATTTTTTACGTGTTGCAAAACCCCTGTGGATAGGCAGTTTAATCTCCTCAGCCACCCTTTCTTTTATTTCTTACCTTTTGGTCAACTGGAGCTGGGGATTTTTCTCAACCTTAAGGAGACCCGCTACTCCTCCTTTGCCCAGGAAGAAAATTAGACCTTAAAACGTTAAAGGAAGGGTTAGGACCCGGGGGGAATCACAATGAAAATAGAAATGAAACTGGTAAAAGAAGATGGCGAAACGGTGGTCGAATTCGAGCAGAATTTTTTGGATTCACACCAAGGAAAACTTGCCTTTGACATTGGCCTTTACGCCATTTACAGATATATCAACCGAAATGGACCGGAAAAATATTTTTTGAAAGGCAAAACCACCAAAGAGGGTTTACGATCAACAAGAAAGTTAAAAATAAGCGCCTGATGATTCAACCTATTTCGCCTTAAAACTTAAACCCCATCAAACCGGCCCTCCCCCACACCATTAAAAAAAATAAAAATGGATGGGACCCCCTACCTTTGAATACCTGAGAAATAAAAATCTTCTAATGTAGCCCTCATTTTCTTTTAATATTGCCCCTTTATTCTTTTCCAATTGAATTCTTGGGCAGGCCCCTTAGGATATAAGGATTCCAAGGACCCATCCATGGTCTAACTTTGATCAGGATGATTTTTCATAACAAATTGAAACTTAAAACGTTTTAAACAGTTGAATTGTCTTATGCCTTGGGGTTAAAATGTTCATTCTAATCCTACCCAAATTTTTTTCTAAATCTCCTTTTTTAAGTATGGAGGATTCATCATGGGACTACCAGAAAATGGGAAGGGTCGCGTGGTTATTGAACATGTCCATCCTGAAATCGATGGAGGGGAATTTCCCTGTAAAAGAGCGGTTGGGGAAAGCCTATGCGTTTCGGCAGACATTTTTGCTGATGGACACGATGTCCTAACGGCACGACTGCTTTATAGGCCTCAAGGAAAACGAACATGGACCGAAATCCCGATGATGTTCCTGGAGAATGACCGATGGGAGGGGGAGTTCGTTGCAGAAGAGGTAGGCATTTACCTGTTTACCTTGGAAGGATGGGTGGATCATTTTAAAACCTGGCAGCGAGATCTTAAAAAAAGGGTGGATGCTAAGCAGGATGTCCAGATTGATCTCCAGATCGGGGGTGACCTGGTGGAGAAGGCTTCCAAACGGGCATCCGGGGATGACCAAAAAAAACTGATTCATCTGGCCCGACAAATTCAAAATATTAGAAATCCCGACCAAGCCCTTGCCGTGTCCATCGGGGAGGAACTATCGGAGTTAGCGGACAAATATCCTGACCGACACCTTGCCACCCGTTATCCAAAGGAACTGGCTTTAATGGTGGAGCCTCCAAAAGCCCTCTTTAGCGCCTGGTACGAACGATTTCCCAGATCCTGCACTCCGGACCCGGGAAAACATGGAACCCTCAAAGACTGTGAAAAATTGCTTCCTGAAATCGCTAAAATGGGGTTCGATATTTTTTACCTTCCTCCCATTCACCCCATTGGGAAGAAAAACCGAAAGGGTAAAAATAATTCCACGGAATCCACACCCGATGATCCAGGAAGTCCATGGGCCATCGGTTCCGATGAAGGCGGCCATACGGCGATTCATCCCCAATTAGGGACACTGAAAGACTTTGATCAATTAGTTAAAACGGCCAAAAACCATCAAATTGAGATTGCAATGGATCTGGCCTTTCAATGTGCACCTGATCACCCCTATGTCAAATCGAACCCCGAGTGGTTCCGGTGGCGTCCCGATGGAACGGTACAATATGCGGAAAATCCTCCCAAGAAATATCAAGATATCCTTCCCCTGAATTTTGAATCGGAAAATTGGAAAGGACTTTGGGAAGAGTTAAAAAATGTGGTTTTGTTTTGGATTGATCATGGCGTCCGGATATTTCGGGTGGACAACCCCCATACCAAGCCGTTTCCTTTTTGGCAATGGTTGATTTCCGAAATCAAAAAAGATTTCCCGGAAGTCATTTTTTTATCAGAGGCGTTTACCCGCCCAAAGGTCATGTATCGTTTGGCAAAGGTTGGTTTTACCCAATCCTACACCTATTTTACATGGAGGAATTCAAAAAAAGAATTTACCTCCTATTTAACGGAACTCACCCAAACGGAAGCCCGGGAAATCTTTAAACCCAACTTTTGGCCCAACACTCCCGATATCCTCCCAGAGCATTTACAGTATGGCGGTAGGCCTGCATTTTTAATGAGGCTTGTTCTGGCTGCCACCCTCTCCTCCAACTACGGGATTTACGGGCCAACCTTTGAGCTTTGTCTAAACCAACCCAGGCCTGGAGTAGAGGAGTATCTGGATAATGAAAAATATGAAATAAAAACATGGAATTGGGATCAACCCGGAAACCTGAAAGATTTTATTGCACGGGTCAACAAAATCCGGAGGGAGAATAAATCTCTGCAGACCACGTGGAATCTATCCTTTTGTGAAACGGACAATGATCAGATCCTATCCTATCAAAAAGTCACCGAGGACCTTTCCAATATCATATTGGTCATTGTCAACCTGGACCCCTTCCACACCCAATCCGGATGGGTCAAGGTTCCCATCTGGAAACTGGGCATTGATTCCTCCCAGTCCTATATGGTCCACGATCTTTTAAGTGATGAGAAATATATTTGGCAAGGGGAACTTAATTTTGTTCAGCTTAATCCCCATGTGGTCCCCGCCCATATTTTCCGCCTCAAACCAAAATTAAAAAGAGAAACCGATTTTGACTATTTTATGTAAGAAAGGGATATGAAACCTAAAAAAAATTCATTTTTTGAAGAAGACCCGCTTTGGTTTAAAGACGCCATTATCTATCAAACCCATATTAAAGCATTCAATGATGCCAATGGGGATGGTATGGGCGATTTTAAGGGGTTGACCCAGAAATTGGATTATCTGGAAAGCCTCGGAGTCACGGCGGTATGGGTCCTCCCCTTTTACCCTTCTCCCCTGAGAGATGATGGATATGACATTGCAGATTATTACAATATTCATCCCAACTACGGGGAATTAAGGGATTTTAAGGAATTTTTAAAAGAAGCCCATCGACGCAGTCTTCGTGTAATCACCGAACTGGTGATCAATCATACCTCGGATCAGCATGCTTGGTTTCAACGGGCCCGTCGGGCTAAACCAGGATCATCCGCAAGAAATTTTTACGTGTGGAGTAACACCACCCAAAAATATAGAGACGCGAGAATTATTTTCAAGGATTTTGAAACCTCCAACTGGACATGGGACCATGTTGCAAAGGCCAATTTTTGGCACCGGTTTTACTCCCATCAACCCGATTTAAATTTTGAAAACCCTGAGGTCCAGAAAGCCGTCTTTCAGGTTATGGAATATTGGTTCAATATGGGGGTAGACGGAATGCGATTAGATGCCATTCCTTATCTTTTTGAAAGAGAAGGAACCAATTGCGAAAACTTACCCGAGACCCATGAATTTTTAAAAGCCTTAAGAAAACATGTGGATACCCACTTTCAAGGCAAGATGTTGCTGGCGGAGGCCAACCAATGGCCTGAAGATGCCGCGGAGTATTTTGGAAAAGGGGATGAGTGTCACCTGTCATTTCATTTCCCCTTGATGCCAAGAATGTTTATGTCCCTTCAAATGGAAGACCGGTTTCCGATCATTGATATTCTGGATCAAACCCCATCCATTCACGAATCCTGCCAGTGGGCAATGTTTCTCAGAAACCACGATGAATTAACTTTAGAAATGGTCACCGATGAGGAAAGAGATTTTATGTACCGGGTCTACGCTCGAGATCCCAGTGCCCGAATTAATATGGGAATTCGTCGAAGACTAGCCCCCTTACTTGAAAATGATCGTAAAAAAATTGAGCTTTTGAATGTCCTCCTTTTTACCATGCCGGGTACCCCGATCATTTATTATGGGGATGAAATTGGAATGGGGGACAATCATTACTTGGGGGATCGAAATGGCGTCCGAACCCCTATGCAATGGAGTTCAGACCGTAATGCGGGTTTTTCTAGGGCCAACCCTCAAAAGCTTTACCTTCCCACGATCATTGATCCCGAATATCACTTTGAGTCCCTCAATGTGGAGAACCAGGAGAGGAATCAGGCTTCTCTTTTATGGTGGATGAAAAAACTGATTGCCATTCGAAAACAGTCCAAGGCGTTTGGTCGAGGGGAAATACATTTCCTTCTTCCCGATAATCCAAAAATCTTAGCCTTTGTGCGAAAATATGAAGACGAGAAAATACTGGTGGTGGTTAACCTCTCCCGCCATCCCCAAATGGTAGACTTGGATATTTCACCCTGTGCGGGGTGCATCCCTGAAGAAGTTTTTGGAAGAAGCCGGTTCCCGATCATCAAAGACGCCCCTTATTCTTTGAGCCTGGGAGGGTATGGATATTACCTGTTTTACCTCCATAAGGAAGCCGAAGATTCCAAAATTGTGAAAGAAAAACCCCTTCCGGATCTTGGATTGGTTCCACGGTGGGAAGGAATTCTTTCGGGAAAATCTAAAGGGAAATTAGAAAGGGAGATTTTACCCCAATATATTCGGGCCTGCCGTTGGTTTGGGGGAAAAGCCCGAAACATTCAGCAAATGAAAATCGTTGAGCAAATTCCGGTTGGACGGGATGCCTCTCTGGTACAGGTCCTTTTTATTGAATGTCATTACACCGAAGGGCTTCCAGAAACCTACTTGCTTGCGCTTTCCTTCATTCCCGAAGAAGAAATACAGGAAACAGTCAAGGGAAACCCCCCTGGGGCCATCGCTACCTTCAAAATGGGGGATCGAAAAATATTTTTGCGTGACGGGATCTATGACGATGGGTTCCGAAAAAACCTGTTTTTGACCATCGCCAAGCGCCTGCGCAATAAAGGACAACATGGAGAAATGACCGGTTATCCGGGAAAAGCCTTTCGCCGTTTGGTGGATACCACTCATCTTCCAGCGGAAGGGTCCCACCTCCTTAGCGCTGAACAAAGTAACACCTCTATCATATTCGGTACCGCGTTATACTTTAAGCTTTTCCGGAGATTAGAAGAGGGACTCAATCCGGATATGGAAGCGGTTCAGTTTTTAACGGAAAAAACCTCTTTCTCCAATACACCCCCCTTTGCCGGATCCCTGGAATACCACCGAAAAGGAGCGGAACCGATTGCCCTTGGGTTACTCCAAGGATGCGTCGCCAACCAAGGGGATGCCTGGAAATATACTTTGGATGAAATCACACGATATATTGAACGGGTTTTAGCCAAGGGAGAACCTCCCCCTGCCTCGCTGGACCCGAAACTGTCCCCTTTGGGGATTGCCTATCAGGAAATTCCTTTGGTGTTTCAGGAACTCATCGGAGGGGTTTATCTGGAAATGGCTTCTTTGTTGGGAAAGAGAACTGCTGAAATGCATAAGGCCCTTTCTACCGAAACGGGAGATCCGGCATTTGATCCGGAGCCGTTTACAATGCTGCATCAGCGCTCGGTGTATCAATCGATGCAAAGCCAAGCACGAAGAGGTCTTCAGCTATTGAGAAAAAACCTCAAAAACCTGGCCAACGAAGCCAAAGAAGATGCGGAAGAAATTTTAAATCGTGAGACGGAGATTCTGGAGCGGATGAAAGCGGTTCTGAAGCAGAACCGCTCTGGTGTGAGAATCCGTAACCATGGCGATTACCATTTGGGTCAGGTGCTTTATACCGGAGGTGATTTTATCATTATTGATTTTGAGGGTGAACCCGCTCGCCCATTGAACGATCGACGGTTAAAACAGTCCCCCTTACGGGATGTGGCGGGAATGCTCAGGTCATTTCATTATGCCTCCTTTACGGTTTTAAGAAACCATACTTCCCTTCGCCCCGACGATCAATCTACACTGGAGCCTTGGACCGAGCTTTGGCATCGGTATGTGGGAGGTGTTTTTCTTCAATCCTATTTGGAAACTGCAGGGGAAGCGCCGTTTCTCCCCAAAGAACTGCAAGAAATGGATGTCCTTTTAAATGCCTTTCTTTTAAATAAAGCCATTTACGAACTCAGTTATGAACTGAACAGCCGCCCGGATTGGGTTTTAACCCCTTTAAAAGGTATTAAATCCATCTTGGATATTCAAGGGAACGCTTCGTTATTTGTTGAGATTCAGCGGGCTTATCCCACCGGGCTTCCCAATCCTTAAACCTTCCTAAATTAAGAGGATGAAACATGGGTAAAGATCAACCAACATCACCAAGAAAAAAATCCAACCCTAAGCCTGAGCTGATTCAACCCGTCAGCCGGTTTACGGAATATGATATTTACCTTTTTAAAGAGGGAACCCACAACCACTTATATGACCAATTTGGGTCACACCCCATGGTGGTGGACGAAATAGAGGGTGTTTATTTCTCTGTTTGGGCGCCCAATGCGGAAAAAGTTTACATCATTGGGAATTTTAACGGCTGGAATCCCCAATCCCATCCCTTGAACGTTCGAAAAGACGGGTCCGGAATTTGGGAAGGGTTTATTGGAAGCATTGGCCCGGGGGAGATATATAAATACCACATTGTTTCCAAACAAAACGGATATCAGGTCGATAAGGGAGACCCCTATGGATTTGGGTGGGAAGAACCCCCTAAAACCGGTTCCGTGGTATGTGATATTGAGTATCAATGGAAAGATCACCAATGGATGTCTTCCCGCCAGGAGGTGAACAAGCTCAGTGCGCCCATGTCCATCTATGAAGTTCACCTGGGGTCCTGGAAAAGAATGCCCGAAGAAGGAAACCGTTATTTGACCTATCGGGAAATAGCCCCCTCTTTGGCGGAATATGTTAAACACATGGGTTTCACACACGTTGAATTTTTACCCCTCACCGAACATCCCTTTTATGGATCCTGGGGTTATCAAACGGTTGGTTATTTCGCCCCTACCCGCCGGTATGGAACCCCCCAGGACTTTATGTATTTGGTGGATTACCTGCATCAAAACGGCATTGGCCTCATCCTGGATTGGGTCCCTTCCCATTTTCCCTCGGATGAACATGGATTGGTTTATTTTGATGGGACCCATCTCTTTGAACATGCCGACCCCCGTAAAGGGTTCCATCCGGATTGGAAAAGTTATATTTTTAACTATGGCCGCAATGAAGTGAGGGCCTTTTTAATTAGTAGCGCTCTATTTTGGCTGGAAAAATACCATATTGATGGTATTCGAGTAGATGCAGTGGCTTCCATGCTGTACCTGGATTACGCCCGCCAAGGCGGGGATTGGATTCCCAATGAATATGGTGGACGTGAAAATATTGAAGCCATTGGGTTTCTCAGAAAAATGAATGAAGCCATTTATGAGAAATTTCCGGATGTTCAAACCTTTGCCGAAGAGTCCACCGCGTGGCCCATGGTCTCCCGGCCCACTTATGTGGGGGGGCTGGGATTTGGGATCAAATGGAACATGGGATGGATGCATGATACATTGGATTATTTCTCCAAGGATTCAGTGTTCCGTAAATTTCACCACAATCAGCTCACCTTTAGTCTCTGTTATGCCTTCTCCGAAAATTTTGTCCTGCCTTTGTCCCATGACGAAATCGTCTATGGCAAAGGGTCCATTCTTGGGAAAATGCCCGGGGACGATTGGCAGCGGTTTGCGAATTTAAGATTGTTATTTGGTTATATGTTTGCCCACCCTGGCAAGAAACTTTTAATGATGGGGGGAGAATTCGGTCAATGGGATGAATGGTATCATGAATCCAGCCTGGACTGGCATCTATTGGAATATTCCAGTCACCAGGGAATTCTAAAGTGGGTCCGCGATTTAAACCACCTCTACAAAGACGAGGCAGCCCTCCATGAAATGGATTTTCAGGGCGAAGGGTTTGAGTGGGTAGACTGCCAGGATTGGGAGAATTCGATCATCAGTTTTCTGCGAAAAGGGAAAAACCCTAAAGATCGGATTCTAGTGGTGTGCAATTTTACCCCCGTACCCCGGAACAACTATCGCATTGGTGTCCCCATGGCTGGATTTTGGAAAGAAATGCTCAACAGCGATGCCAAGCAATATTGGGGAAGCGGCCAAGGAAACTTTGGGGGGTTGGAGGCCACACCCATTCCCTCTCATGGCCACTTTTATTCCTTGCCCTTGGTTTTACCTCCCTTGAGCATTGGCTTTTTTAAATATGAAGCCGATGTTTCCTCCAAATAAGGGGGGAACAAAAAGGGTGAGCCCACCAGCCTTTTTGCAACGCAAAAAACCGAAAGGAACCTTTTGATGAGAACCATACCGGGAAACCCTTATCCCTTAGGCGCAACATGGGACGGCCGAGGGGTGAATTTTGCCCTATTCTCCGAAAATGCGACCCAGGTAGAGCTATGTATTTTTAATTCTATTGAAGACAAAAAGGAAGCCCATCGAATTAAAATGATGGAGCAAACCAACCGTGTGTGGCATGTCTACCTTCCTGAAGCACGCCCTGGATGGATTTATGGGTATCGGGTAGACGGCCCCTATGACCCCTCTCAAGGGCACCGGTTTAACCCTTCAAAGGTTTTGGTAGACCCCTATGCAAAAGCAATCGCAAGAAGAATCCATTGGGATGAATCCATGTTTGGTTACAAAACAGGGGATCCCAAGGAAGATCTCACAAGAGATGACCGGGACAACGCCCCATTTGCCCCTCTTTGTTCCGTAGTAGACCCGGCGTTTACCTGGGGGAACGATCGACCCCCTAAAACCCCATGGCATGAGACCATCATTTACGAAACCCATGTGAGAGGGTTAACCATGAAACATCCCGATGTTCCCCCAGAATTGCGGGGAACCTATGCGGGACTGGCCTCAGAGCCCATTATTCAGCACCTCACCCAATTAGGAATCACTGCGGTTGAGCTTCTTCCTGTTCATCACTACGTGAATGATCACTACCTGGTTAAACAGGGTTTAAGCAACTACTGGGGTTATAACTCTCTGGCTTTCCTTGCACCGGTTAACCGTTATGGTTCCGGAACCATGGAAGTCGCTGACGAGTTTAAAATGATGGTTCGGACCTTACATACCGCGGGAATTGAGGTGATTTTGGATGTGGTCTATAACCATACCGCAGAAGGAAATCACCTGGGGCCCACTCTTTCTCTTCGGGGAATTGATAATGCCTCCTATTACCGGCTTGTCAATGACAATTCAAGATTCTATATGGACTACACCGGGTGTGGTAACACCCTCAACATGACTACACCTCAAGTGCTTCAACTCATTATGGACAGTTTGCGGTACTGGGTTCTGGAAATGCATGTTGACGGATTTCGATTCGATTTGGCCAGCACATTGGCCC
This sequence comes from Nitrospiria bacterium, assembly GCA_036397255.1. Classification (NCBI taxonomy): domain Bacteria; kingdom Pseudomonadati; phylum Nitrospirota; class Nitrospiria; species Nitrospiria bacterium. The sequence continues at coordinate 43,167 of DASWJH010000053.1, read as the reverse complement.
GGGAATTACATGAGGTCGATCGTCTGGGAGCCTTTTTTGATATTATTCAGCAGGATCCGATTATTTCCCAGGTTAAACTCATTGCGGAACCTTGGGACCTGGGAGAAGGGGGCTATCAGGTAGGAAACTTTCCCGTTCTGTGGACTGAGTGGAATGGGAAATACCGTGATGCAGTTCGCAGCTTTTGGAAAGGAGATGGTCGCCAGGTAGCGGAAATGGCTACGCGGTTGTCGGGCAGCTCCGATCTATACGGGGGAAGCGGCCGAAAGCCACATGCCAGCATTAATTTTATTACTGCACATGATGGGTTTACCCTTCATGATTTGGTCAGTTATAACCACAAACATAATGAGGCCAACGGCGAAGAAAATCGGGATGGAACGGATGATAATGTTAGCTGGAATTGTGGTACGGAGGGACCCACGGATGATCCCGAAATTAAAGCCCTCAGGGAAAAACAAAAAAGAAACCTGATGGCCACCTTGCTGTTTAGCCAGGGGGCCCCCATGATCAGTGGAGGAGATGAAATTGGGCGAACCCAACAGGGAAATAATAATGCCTATTGCCAGGATAATGAAATTAGCTGGTATCAGTGGGAGTTAACCAAAGAACAGAAAGATTTCTTTCAGTTTACCAAAAAAGTCATTCAATTTTTAAAAGCCAACCCGGTTTTAAGGCGCAGAAAATTTTTCCAGGGACGGCATATTCGTGGTTCCGAAATTAAAGACATATCCTGGTTTGGCCCAACGGGGCGGGAAATGAATGATGAGGAATGGAATGCTGGCTTTGTCCGGTGTTTGGGTATGCGGCTGGCGGGGGATGCCATGGGAGAGGTGGATAAAAAGGGAAACCCTATATTTGGGGAAACCCTCCTTATTCTTTTAAACGCCCACCATGAAAGCATCCCTTTTGTATTGCCCGCACACAAAAAAGGAACCCGGTGGAGCTTGAGGTTGGATACCACCTTTGAAGATCTTCACGATATGGGTGGAATGGCTCGAGGTGGGCGAACCTATTCCCTTCAAGGCAGATCCTTGGCTGTTTTCCATCTTACAACCGGAAGAAGAGAAAAGGGGGTTTAAGGGTGGAGATTGGCGCCAATTATAAAGGAAATCGGCGTTGCAAATTTACCGTGTGGGCACCTTTGCGGAAAGAGGTCCAGTTGGAAATCCTTTCCAATCCGGGAAAGGTAATTCCCTTTACCCCCTTAAAGGAGGGATATTGGCACCTAGAATATGAAGGGATATCCCCTGGAGACCATTATCTGTTTAAACTGGGGGAGGAAAAAAGTCTCCCCGATCCCGCATCCCATTTCCAGCCTCAAGGGGTCCATGGTCCTTCCCAGGTTATAGACCATCATTCGTTTTCCTGGTCCGATGATGCGTGGAGGGGAATTCCCCTTTCGGAAATGATCATGTATGAACTGCATGTGGGAACCTTTACCCCGGAAGGAACCTTTGAGGCTATGATTCCTCGATTGGGTGACCTTCAAAAAATAGGAATCAACACCATTGAAATTATGCCCGTTGCGCAGTTTCCAGGTGATCGAAATTGGGGATACGACGGTGTTTATCTCTTTGGTGTCCAAAATTCTTATGGGGGCCCAGACGGACTGAAAAAACTCGTCAATGCTTGCCACCATCGAGGCATTTCGGTAATTTTAGATGTGGTCTACAACCACCTTGGGCCCGAGGGAAACTATCTGGGTCAATTTGGACCCTACTTTACTGGGAAATACAAAACCCCCTGGGGAGCAGCCCTGAATTTTGATGACGCCTACAGCGACGGGGTCCACAATTTCTTCATTGAAAATGCACTTTATTGGTTTCGGGACTTTCATATAGATGCCCTCCGCCTGGATGCCATTCACGCCATTGTAGATGAGGGGGCCACCCCTTTTTTGAAGGAGCTGTCAGAGAAGTCCGATGATTACGTTCAACACACCGGGAGGAGACATTTTCTAATTGCCGAAAGTGATCTCAACGATGTGAAAATTATTAAACCCCGTGACCTGGGTGGATTTGGAATCCACTCCCAATGGTGTGATGATTTCCATCACGCCCTTCATACCCTCCTCACCCACGAAAACCAAGGTTATTATATGGATTTCGGAACCAGTGAGCAGTTGAGGACAGCCTACCGGAATGGCTTTATATACAGCGGCCAATTTTCACCCTATCGAAAACGCAGACATGGAAATTCCTCCAAGGACAGACCAGCCGATCAGTTCGTGGTTTATTCCCAAAACCACGATCAAATTGGAAACCGTCTGGATGGAAAGCGTTTATCTGAATTGGTTTCCTTTGAAAGCCTCAAACTGGCCGCGGGAGTCGTTTTATTGTCCCCTTATATACCCATGCTTTTTATGGGAGAGGAATACGCAGAAAATTCTCCATTTTTGTATTTTGTTAGCCATTCGGATACTGACCTCATCGCCGCCGTTCGAAAAGGAAGAAAAGAGGAATTCCAAGCCTTCGGTTGGAAGGAAGACTCTCCCGACCCCCAGGGAATGGAAACTTTTCTAAAATCCAAAATTCATTGGGATAAACGGGAAAAAGGACACCATAAAATTATGTTAGAGTTCTACCAAGCTCTTTTGAATTCAAGAAAACAGGTTCCCGCCCTAGGAAATTTGAATAAGGACCAAATGGAGGTTTGGGGAGACGACTCTCAACAAACACTATATGTCCACCGGTGGTCAGACCGATCCCACGTTTTATTGGTCTTTAATTTAGACCCATTGGACCGTAATTTGGAACTTCCACCCGCCCCAGAAGGAGAATGGGAAAAGAATTTAGATTCAGCAGATAAACGGTGGGACGGGCCTGGGGGCCTCCTTCCCAAAACCATCCGGGGCGAAAGTGTTGCCGTCTTTCTCTTAAAAATTTAAGCCTCCCACCACCCAACCCACTTAGGGGAAAGGACCCTTATACAGAGCAATGGAAATCCCTATATCCACCTATCGCATTCAATTCACCCCTGAATTCGGATTTGAATCCGCAAAAAAATTGGTCCCTTATCTAGGAGATTTAGGTATTTCCCATCTGTATGCCTCCCCCATTTTTGAGGCCCGGAAGGGAAGTCAACACGGGTATGATGTGGTGGATCCGAGGAAAATCAATCCCGAATTAGGAACGGAAAAGGACTTTGAACGCCTGATTCAAACCATACATGAAAATCAAATGGGTTGGATCCAAGACATTGTTCCCAATCATATGGCTTTTGATGGAAATAATCCCATCCTCATGGATCTTTTTGAAACGGGAAAAGACTCCCCTTATCTTTTATTCCTGGATATTGATTGGGATCACCCTAACCAAGATCTCTCCGGTCGCCTTCTTTGCCCTTTTTTGGGAAAACCCTACCCGGAAGCCCTGAGAGCGGGCGAAATTCGCATCGGTTATAGCGAAAATGGATTTAACATTAATTACTATTCATTGTGTTTTCCTTTATATTTTGATTCATATAATCAGGTGTTACAAAAAGCACTCTCCATGATGAAAAAGAAATTGGGGGAAGGAAATCCAGAACCCCATTATCTTTTGAAAATCCTGGAGGCAATGAAACATATTCCTCTCCAAAAGGATAAAATCCAAGATTTGAAATCCCAACTTTGGAAACTCTACCAAACCCATTCAGAGATTCATGAGTTCTTAGATAAAACGGTAGACTGGATCAATGCAAAAAACCAAAAGCATTTTTTGGATCAGCTGATGTCTAAACAAATCTTCAAACTGGATTTTTGGAAACGCGCCACCCAGAAAATCAATTTCCGACGGTTTTTTGCCGTGAATGAGTTGATTTCATTGAGGGTGGAATATGAAGAGGTTTTTAACTATAGCCACGGGTTAATTTTTAGACTTTGCCGGGAAGGGAAATTTTCCGGAATCAGGGTCGATCACATTGATGGCCTCTTTGACCCCGCCGCCTATTTGATGCAATTAAGGAAAAAGATAGGGGAAAGGTATTTGGTGGTTGAAAAAATCTTGGAACGGAAAGAAAAACTTCCCAAAACCTGGCCCATTCAAGGGACCACCGGCTATGAATTTTTAAACGTTTTAAATGGTCTTTTTTGCATGGGCAAAAATGCAGAACCTTTTCAAGGTTTATACCAAAAATTCACCCGTCAGAAAAAGACTCCGGTTGACCTGCTTTATCAAAACAAGCACCTCATTATGCGGTCTGACATGAACGGAGATATGGAAAACCTCTCACGGGTGTTCCAGAATATTTTAAAAGGCCATCCTTTTCAAAAAACAGTTCCCCTCAAAAACTTGAAAAAAACCATCACTGAGTTCATTGCCTGCTTTCCGGTCTATCGAACCTATGGTGATCAGAAAGGGGTTCATCCAACCGATCGGGTTTATATTAAACAGGCCATTGAGGCAGCCAAACAGAGAAACCCGAAACTTAAAAAGGATCTGACCCTTTTACACCAGGTGCTGGATGGAAAAAAACGAAAAGGCTTTGAAAAGGAAAACAAAGAACAAAGGGTAAATTTTGGAATGCGTTTGCAGCAGTATACGGGCCCTTTAATGGCGAAAGGGCATGAGGACACCACCCTTTATGTATACAACCGCCTTCTTTCTCTCAATGAAGTGGGGGGAGTTCCAGCCCACTTCGGAACCTCCATGAAGGAATGGCATCAGTTTAACCGGTCCCGGGAAACCCAATGGCCCCATACCATGAGCGCTTCTGCCACCCATGATACCAAAAGAGGAGAAGATGTCCGAGCAAGAATTAATGTTCTTTCTGAAATCCCAGATGAATGGAATAAAAAGATTTTCTATTGGCACCAACTCAATCGGAACAAAAAATTAAAAGTAAAAGGGAAAATGGTCCCTGGAAAAAATGAAGAATATTTTCTGTATCAAACGATGATGGGTACCTACCCTTTCCAGGAAGGTTTGGACCTCCAATGGACCGAGCGGGTTAAAAACTATATGATCAAGGCAGGGCGGGAGGGGAAGGTTTACACCAATTGGATCGATCCCCAAACAACCTATGAGAAAGCCCTCACCGAATTTGTGGAAAGAATCGTGGGGTCCAAATCCTTCTTCGAAGATTTTAAACCGTTTCAAAAGAAAGTCGCTTTTTTTGGAATGCTCAATTCTTTATCCCAAACCCTGATTAAAATCACCTCCCCTGGAATTCCGGATTTTTACCAGGGAACAGAACTTTGGGATTTGAGCCTAGTGGATCCAGATAACCGGCGTTCCGTTGATTATGAAACTCGAACTCACCGCCTTTCAGAAATGCTTCACCCTACCCAAGAAGATCGACTGAAATGCCTCAAGGAACTTTGGTCCACACGGTCTGATGGGGGAATAAAATTGTATACCATCTATCAAGCGCTTCAAATGAGAAAAACTCTCAGGGAGTGTTTTACATTTGGGACCTATCATCCCATTGAGCCAAAGGGCCATTTAAAGGAGCAGGTGATCGCTTTTGCCCGAAATCAGGGGTCGGTTTGGACCCTAACCATCGTCCCGCGTTTTTTGGCGGGATTAATCCAGGAAGGAGAGCTACCCCATGGAGATAGCCTTTGGGGAAATACCACCCTGGTGCTTCCTGCCGGAGCTCCTTCTCAATGGGCGGATGCAATGACAGGTCAACAACACCGAACAGGGAAACACCTCAAGGTCTGCGATATTCTAAAATATTTTCCAGTCTCCCTTTTGGTTGGGGAGGAAAAGAAATGATGCGGAGGACAAGCGGTATTCTGCTCCATATTACCTCCCTCCCCACCCCTTTTGGAATCGGAGATCTGGGACCCAGCGCATTCCAATTCATCGACTTTTTAGCACAATCCAAGCAGAGTTACTGGCAAATCCTTCCATTAAACCCAACATCAACCGCTTTTGGAAGTTCCCCGTACAGCAGCCACTCGGCGTTTGCGGGAAACCCTCTGATGATCAGCCCACAACAATTGGTTAAAGATGGGTTTATTTCCCAAACGGATATCCAACCCATTCCCCATTTTCCAAATCATGCCGTGGATTACTTTTCCGTTACCGAATATAAAAATAAAATACTGGAAAAAACCTTCTGGAAATTTTATAGCCGGTTGAAAACCGATTATGAGTTTTTAAGATTTTGTGAGGAACAAAGCATTTGGCTGGAACCTTTTGCGTTTTTCGCTGCCTTTGCTTCCCAAACGGGCAGGAAGGTGTTGCATCAATGGCCTCCTGAAATGAGGGACCGTCGGGTATCCGCTTTAAAAAGTTGGCGGGAAAAACTACATAATGAAATCGAAAAGGAAAAATGGATCCAATATCTTTTTTTCATGCAATGGAGTGCCCTTCGGCAATACGCCAATAAAAGAAATATTCAGATAATCGGAGACCTCCCCATTTATGTACAATACCATAGCGCGGATGTTTGGTCCCATCCAGAGGTGTTCAAACTCGACTCACAAAAGAAACCTCTAGCCGTAGCAGGAATCCCTCCTGATTTCTTTAGCGACACGGGCCAATTATGGAATAATCCCATTTATCGGTGGGATATTTTGGAGAAAAGAGGATATGATTGGTGGGTTCAGCGGGTCAGACACAACTTTTCATTATTTGAAGTGGTCCGTTTAGACCATTTCAAAGGATTCATTGATTATTGGGAGGTGCCTGCGGGGGAAAAAACGGCGGTAAACGGACAATGGATGAAAGGACCGGGAGAGCGTTTTTTCAATGCCCTTTTAAAACATTTCCCATACCTTCCCTTTATTGCGGAGGATCTGGGAGTCATAACCGCTGAGGTTCATGAACTCAGGGATCGGTTTGAACTTCCGGGAATGAGAATTCTGCAATTTGCGTTTGGGAATGACCCCCTTGCCGATTTTTACAAACCTTCCCATTTTGTAAAAAATTGTGTTGCTTATACAGGAACCCATGATAATGATACCTTAATGAGCTGGCTTTTTGGAAAAGTAGATTATTCGACCCGCAAACCGGAGGAAATTCGAGAGGAACGTCAGAAGACGCTTCAGTATATAGGGTTTCGGGGAGGAACACCGAGGAAGGAAATCCACTGGGAATTGATCCGGTTATTGATGATGTCCGTTGCCAATACAACCATATTCCCCATGCAGGATATATTAGGCCTAGGGGATGAAGGGCGAATGAACCGCCCCGCTACTTCAAAAGGAAATTGGGAATGGAGACTAAAACCGGGCAGTTTAAACCGCCCATTAATTCAAAAACTATCTGAAATGACCAAATGCTATGGGAGAGGATAAACGTTAAAGATGTGAAAGTTCTTCTTCTTTGGGTTCTTCCTCTTTTTTAATCCGCTTTTCAATGATCGCCTTAGCCGTCTCTTTGGCCCCGAGTCCAAAGGCAATGGCCAAAGCCAAAACCACCCCGCCAAAAGAAATAGAAAAAGCCGCAACTATGATAGTCGTTGCAATTCCTAATTGAACCAAGGCCATTGCCAGGGAAAATAAAATAATCCCTAACCGGACCCCAAGGGCCAAAAACCTCGCCTGAGAAATCTGGGCATTTACCGCAGCAATTAAAATGGCCTGGCCAAAAAAGTTACCTAAAATGATCCCAACCGATAAAATAATCAAGGCCACCAAAAGATGGGGAAGGTAGGACAAGGTTTTTGACACCAACTGATTTATGGCATTGAGGTTCAAAGCATCCAAACCCAACATCACGAAAGCCAGGAAAATGACCCAATACACTAAGCGGCTGATGAGATGAGAGGGGTGTTCCTTAATTCCCCCCTTACTCAGGGCTTGGGAAAAACCCAATCGGAAACTAAACCGGTCAAAACGAATGACTTCTAATAACCGGGAAATAACTGTTTGGATTCCCCAAGCAACCCCGAAACCGATTGCGATGATGATTAACATGACCAATAGATGAGGAATAAAAGCCCCAACCTGTTTAAAAAATTCTTCCATGGGCCCTAGGAAGGCCGTTTGCCAAAGGTCTTTCATGTTTTCTCTCCAAAATCATTGGTAGGTTCCCATTGGTTCACCAAATAGGCTTTATCTTTTTCAAACGCCTGGCACAAACTTTCAATTTTTTCTTCAACCTCTCGGTGGTGACTCCTTTGAATTTCTAAGATAAAGGAGGCAACCCTTCCCAAATAAAGGGGGGTCAAGGATTTAAGTAAATGTTCCCTGGGCATGGTTTGTCGGTGGGCAGCCAAAGCAACATCGTAAATCACACGGACCCAAACGGGATCGGGAATATGAAAAGTGGATTCATTCGGTTTCAATTTTTTCAAATCACCCAAAACCGCCTCAGACAAAACCCCCTCCCACATGGGTGAAAATTCATTTAACCCCAGATGAAACGCTTTTAACATTCGCTCCACACTCACATTCACAGGTTCCAAACCCACATCATACTGAAAACCAAATAGGGGTACGGATTCGGACCTATGGACACCTTTCCAAAGAGACGCATGCTCCTCCATCAGACTCAAGGCCGAGCCGATCACCTGAACCAACATGGAGGAGAGGTCAGCACCGGGATCCTTTGGATCATGGATTTTTGCACCTAAATAAACCTGACAGATTTTGCTTCCCCGGGTAATGGCAGTCGTGGTCATCCAAATATCGATTCCAAATCTCGCAACATCTGTACCCCAAACATCTTTCGTGAGAAAATATTCAGCCAAATCCCCCGTAAATCCAAATTCTCCTCCGATCGGTTGTCGAATCCGTTTACCATACAGTGCTCGGCTCAATGGATAAATGATACTATTGGTGATGGTTCCGTCATATTTATGTCTGAGATAATAAGGGGCCACATATTCATATCCTTTCCGTAGAATTGGACTAATTAATAACTCAATCCATTCCGGTGTGATACTCCTTAAATCAGAATCAACCACCGCGCAGGCTTTCACTCCAAGGGCCTTAGCCACTTCAAAGATCAAGCGGAAGGCGCTCCCCTTTCCGGGTATACCGTGGTAAGGGGTTGAAATTCTCTGAAGGGTATTGAGTCGATGCGAAACAAATATGCTTTGAAGATCAAAACTGGAATCGGCTGCAATTTTTGGGGTTCCATCCACGGATCCGCCATCAGAATTAATTAATACCGCTTTGGCTTCCGGAAAATATTTTGCAACTCCTGCACTCACAGCATGAATAACATGTCCAATGGTTTTCGAATTATTGTAGCTGGGAACACCAATGAGAATGTCAGCAGAACCGATTTCTTTTATCTTTGCCTGTAGATCCTCCCGGAGGACAACTCCATCTGCCATGGTTATCGACGCCCCTTAACCATTATCTTTTTTGACAGCCTTTAGGAGTCTCTCGAAAAAGTTTGGAATTGCCGAGGTGGGTCGAACCCAGTTTGAAATTAAAGGAACACCAACAGGGTCCGCAAGATACTCTTCCCCCGCCGATTTAATGGCTCGGGTAAAAGCCTCCACCGCCAAACGTTCTTCATGCCGGTCAAAATAAAAACTGTTGATGGCCGCATCATCTTCGTATTTTTTAATGGTGTCCTGTGCCGATCGGAGGTATGCAATGCCAAGGTTTTTAAATAGCCCTTCATCCAGGATCACCCCCTCAATAGCCAAATTCCTGAAAAGGGATTTTGCAATATCCGTTGACATTTTCATGAGGCCCTTTTGGGGATCTTCCGGGGAAAGAATTTGGTGTTTATGTTCATAAGCATCACACAACTCGGTTTGGCATATTCGCCGATGGGCACAATTCCGATAGGTTTCTGCCAGTGTACCAATTTCTAAACCCCAGTCCCCTGGGACTCGATTAATTTGCGCCAAGTCCACCACCATGGAGAATTCCCCTGACAGAGGATAACGAAAACTGTCTAAAAAAGTTAGGAGAGGAATCTGACCCAGGAACTTTTGAAGCGTACGAATGAGGGGGGTTATAAAGAGGCGGGTCACTCTGCCATGAAGGCGTTCCGTCACCCGGGCATAATAACCCTTACAATATTCATATCGAAATGAAGGGGCCACAGCCGGATAGCATAAACGGGCCAAGATTTCTCTTTGGTAAGTGATAATATCACAGTCATGTTGCGCAATGACCTGGCAATCCCCTCGGGCAAGGATATACCCATAGGACAACCAACATGATCTTCCTTTCCCCGGCTGTCCGATCTCAACCTCGTTGTTTTTAAGAAGCTCTAATAGCGCTTGCATTCTGGGGCCGTTGTTCCAAATCACGGTTACTTTTTGAGGCAGTTCGCCAAAAAAGTTCTTTCCATGGTCAAACTCTTTTTCATCGGCCCCATCCAGAGAAACCACAATTTCCCGGAGGTAGGGAACATTTTTCAACTCACGGATAATTCCGGGAAGGGCTTCCCCCTGCAGTTCCGAAAATAAACAGGGAAGGACCAGACCGATAGGGCATTGTTTTGAAAAAGTGGTTAATTCCATTTCCAAACGCTCCAAATTAGGTTTTCCGAGTCGATGGAGCGTTGCGATGGGACCGGTTTGGTGAAAATCTGACATGGTTTTCCTCCCGGAATTAATAAAAAACATCCTGGGTTCTTAATAACCCAATGGCCTTCCCTAATGACCGAAAACTTGAATAAAACCCGAAAGAATAAAATCCCTTCAAACGGCGCGTTAGCTGTGTTTTATTTTTTGGCCAAAAGGACCCGAGTGTTTAAGAAATTAAATGATGGATTCCGTTTGATGGAATGAAAGCAAGTGGATTGAAAACCTAAAACATTTGGTTCGGAATGGAATGACCGTTAAACCTGGGATTCCAGTTTTCAAATACAAAAACCCTAATTTCTTACAAACCGCTCAAAGTATAAGCGGTGTCATTTATTTTTGCAAGGTGTGAAACTTCTGCTCAATTTCCATTTTCAAACGGATTTAAAATAAAGGTATTGAACCGGGGGAAAAACCATAGTAAATTGAAAGCCTTTTACGATCCCCTTTGCCTGAAAGTCATCCATATCGGCCAGGCTTCCGGGGTGGGGGGTTCATGAGGGCATTACGCTTGGAACGAAAATCCCCTTGAATTAGGAGAAGCCCATGACCTTTGAAATGGTTTTGGTGATTGGACTGGTTGTATTGGCCATTGTTTTATTCGTCACGGAGTGGATTTCCGTTGACTTGGTCGCCCTTATGATGATGGGAGCCTTGCTCATCACCGGAATCATTTCACCTGAAGAGGGAATTTCGGGGTTTAGTAATGTAGCCACCGTAACGGTGGCTGCCATGTTTATCCTGAGTGCGGGGTTATTCAAAACCGGCTCTGTTAATTTTATCGGAACCGCCTTAGGAACTGTGGGAAAGAAAAACACCCTTATGGCCTTAATTGCCATGATGATCGGGGTGGGAACCATTTCAGCCTTCATTAACAATACCGCCGCTGTTGCGATATTTTTACCCATTGTCTTAGGGATGGCTCGGGACAACAATCTCAGCCCTTCCAAATGGCTCATTCCTCTTTCATTTGCATCGATGTTTGGGGGGGTCTGCACTTTAATCGGAACCTCCACCAACATCCTGGTGGATTCCATCGCGGAACGACATGGGCAACCCCCTTTTGGTATGTTTGAGTTTACCACCTTAGGATTAGTCATGTTTGGAGCGGGTCTGGTTTATATGGTGGCCATAGGGGTTCCCCTCATTCCGGAGCGGAGAAAACCTCAAGATTTAACCAAAAATTTTGAAATGGGCGATTACCTCACTGAAATCATTTTGCTCCCTGAAGGTCAGTCCGCAGGAAAAATGATAAAAGATTCCCCCTTGATCCAGGATCTGGACATTGACATTATCAATGTTTACCGGAATGGAAATTCCCTTCAGCCTCTATCCTTATGGACGGTTCTCCAAGCCAACGATGTTTTACGGGTCCGGTGTGATATTCAAAAGGTGCAAAAACTTCAAGAAAGGGAGGGGATTCTTCTAAAGTCGGACACCAAATTATGGGATAAAGATCTAAAATCAGAAGAAGTCACTCTTGTGGAAGCGGTCATCGCTCCCAATTCCAAATTGGAAGGAAAATCTCTAATTGAGTCTCAGTTTCGGCACGACTTTGGGGCAACCGTGCTTGCGATTCGGCATCGCGGGGAGGTCATGCATGAAAACCTTGAGGTGGCGCCTCTGAAGGCAGGAGATGTCCTCTTGTTAAGACTCAAACGGGAAGACCTGAATCAATTAAAACAAGATCCCGCATTTGTTATTGTTTCCTCACCCGGATTACCCGAGTTTCGAAAACACAAGACCCTTCCGGCCCTGATGATTATAACAGCGGTGGTATTGACTGCCTCATTAAATATTTTTCCCATTGTGGTCAGCGCCATTCTAGGATGTATTTTGATGGTCCTCACCCGCTGCATCACATTAGAGGAGGCCTATCAGTCCATTCAATGGCAGGTGATTTTTCTCCTGGCTGGGGTATTAACACTGGGGATTGCCCTGGAAAAAACAGAGGCCGCCTTGTTTATCTCAAACGCTTTTGTTTCCAGTATTGGAGAACTGGGGCCTACAGCACTGGTGTCTGCCCTTTTCTTTCTAACGATGATCCTTACCAACGTCATGTCTAATAATGCCACCGCCGCCCTTCTCGCACCCATTGCTATCGGAATCGCGGAATCCATGTCTTTAAATCCACGCCCATTTTTAATGGCTGTCACCTTTGCCGCATCTTTAAGCTTTATGACCCCTGTGGGATATCAGACCAACACCATCATCTATGGCCCGGGCCAGTACAAATTTTCAGATTTTCTCCGGGTGGGAACCCCTTTAAATATCCTGTTTTGGATTCTGGCCACCATATTGATCCCAAAAATTTGGCCGTTTTAAGAACCGGCGCATGAAAACCCGAAAGACAAAACCTACCAACCCCCCTAAAAACCTGAATAAAACCTTAATCATTCATCCCCTTCAAGAATTTTTCCAAATCGAGGCCATTGGAGGGATCCTTTTAATGGTTGCCACGGGAATAGCTATGATATGCGCCAACTCACCTTTTTCTTCGGGCTATCACCATTTATGGGAGATCTCCTTTAAAATCGGGATAGGGGAATTCTCTATCGATAAAACCCTTCATCATTGGATCAATGATGGGCTCATGGCCATCTTTTTCTTTTTGGTTGGGTTAGAAATCAAGCGAGAGGTTCTGGCGGGGGAGTTAGCCTCCCTTCAACGGGTGATACTTCCCATGGCCGGTGCTTTGGGGGGAATGGTGGTTCCCGCTCTTTTCTATTTAACCCTAAATTTCGGAAATGCCACCGAGGTGGGATGGGCGATTCCCATGGCCACGGATATCGCCTTTGCGTTGGGAGCGCTGGCTTTATTAGGATCTGGGATTCCCCCGGGGCTAATCATCTTTTTAACAGCTCTTGCCATTGTAGACGATTTGGGGGGTGTTTTGGTGATTGCCCTCTTTTATAGCGAAAAAATTATTCTTCTTCCTTTGGTGACTGGGTTTTTCATTCTCCTGGGTTCTTTCCTCTGCAACAAAGGCGGTATTCGAAAACCAATGGTCTATGTCATTCTTGGAATTGCCTTGTGGTTAGCGTTTCTCAAATCCGGTGTTCATGCAACCATTGCCGGTATTTTGCTTGCCATGACCATTCCGACTCGGGCGGTTTTAACCGGAAACGAGTTTGCCAAAAGAATCCAAAACTTGTTGGAACGTTTTTTGAGTCGAGAACGCGTGGACGATCCTCTTGAACGGGAGGAAGAGCAACAAGCCGTTATACAGGAAATCGAATTTTCTTGTCACCGGGTGGAAGCCCCCCTTCAGCGAATTGAACACGGCCTTCACCCCTGGGTTACGTTTGTCATATTACCCATTTTTGCTTTTGCAAATGCGGGAACGGAAATCCCATTTCAGGAATTGGGAGTTTTAATTTCTGAACCGATCATAATGGGCTTAATCCTTGGGCTTTTCGTGGGGAAACAGGCTGGCATATTTCTTTTCGCCTGGGTAACGGTAAAGCTTGGCTGGGCCAAACTGCCCAATGGTGTGGGATGGACACACTTGTACGGTGTCAGCATTCTGGGAGGAATTGGCTTCACCATGTCCCTTTTTATTGCAGGATTGGCCTTTCTAGATCCAGAAATGTTAAAACAAGCCAAAATGGGAATTCTCATCGCCTCTATTTTATCGGGAGTGATAGGCTACACCGTTTTAAAAAAAGCCATCCAATTCAAGCCCAGTGCCAGTTAGGGAAACTTCTTGGGAAAACCTTCATTTCCATAGGGTTCCCCCTTATTTTTTCTTTTGGTTTTTTACCAGATCTTAAGGCTCTTGGAAATTTGTGGATCTGAGGGTTTCTGTTATAATTATTCTACTAGAAACGGGTTTACCAACCTCATGAATAGGAAATGCATTTGGCGGAATATATAAAAGTCGCTGAGGTGAATGAGATTGCTGAAGGATCCTCTAAGTTGATCCGTTTGGGGAAAAAATCCATTGCTTTATTTAACATTGATGGGAAAATTTTCGCCATTCATAATATTTGCCCTCATGAGGGCGGTCCCTTGAATGAAGGAACAGTGGAGGGATGCCGGGTGATTTGCCCATGGCATGGAATACCGTTTGATCTGAGAACAGGGTATTCAACTTCTGAGGAAGGGTTTGGGGTATCGGTTTTTGAAACTAAAATTGAGGGAAAAACCGTTTTGTTAAAGGCCCCTGGATAAAAAGGAAGATTCAAATGTGTAACAAAGAAATGGATGAACGGGTTTAGAAAAAAAATGGCCAACACCCCATTAGATCAGATTCAACAAATTGAAAAGATTGAACTTCACCAACATATGGATGGCTCCATTCCGCCCGCTCTGACCTGGGAACTCATGAAAGACCATGGGCTGAATCCCGTCGAAAGTATTGAAGAAATGGAAAACCTCCTGATCCTGCAGGAGGAGGAGCGAGGAACCCTTCTGCGTTATTTAGACAAATTCCACTACCCCCAATGGATCACACAATTTTATGAAAATATATCCCGGGTGGTTGAGGAAATTCTTCTGGAAGCGTATCGGAAGGGCGTCCGCACCATCGAACTGCGTTATTCCCCGGTCATGCACACCTTTGCGGGCTTAACCCTTCGGCAAACCATTAGTTCTGTATTGTCAGGGATCAACCATGCAAAGGATCAGGCACCCCTTGAAGCGGGTCTCATTGTGATTGCCATGCGTCAACAAGGGCCCCACATCGCTAAAATATTGGCGCGACAAGCTATTTCAGAAGCCCAGCAATTACACGACCGGACTGGCGTGATCGGGTTTGATATTGCAGGGGCCGAACGGGGAAACCCTCCTGCTCTGTTTCAGGAAGCCTACCGAATTGCCCATTCAGGTGGATTAGGGTTAACGGTTCATGCGGGGGAAGACGAAGGGCCGGAATGTATTTGGCAAGCCATCGATGATTTGGGAGCAACCCGGATTGGGCATGGGTGTTCCGCCGTACATGATCGTGAACTTCTCAAACGCCTTGCCCGCGATAAAATTTTAGTGGAATGTTGCATGACATCTAATTATCAAACCGGGGCGGTGAAACCCCATGAGCCCCACCCTATTTTTACCTTTCTAGAACATGGAGTCCCAGTCGCTATTTGCACAGACAATACAACCGTCTCAGCCACGGACCAGATTCGGGAAGCCAACCTTCTTTTAGACCGTTTATCCGTGGACGAAATCTCCGCCATTCATAAAAACGCAGCGCAATTCTCCTTCCTTAAACTGAAAGAAAAACCGGGTTCTCCCAAAACCGGAACATAAAACCCCTTGATTAGATTATCCCCATGCTTTACCGGGCTCTTTCATAAACAGCGAAGGAGTTTAAAGTCTCCCAAAGTTTAACTTGAGTTACCGCAAATCCCTGTGAGACAGCATAACGATATATTAATTTTGCAATGTTTTCGGCCGTTGGATTTTCATCCATTAAAAAAATTGGCTCCCCAAGGTCCTGTAAGGGCTTAACCAAAGGGTCCAGTCGGTTTAAAAGCATTCGATGATCTAGTTCCTGGTCTATCCAGGCTTGAATGACCCGTTTGATATCATTAAAATCCACTACCATTCCGCGCTGGTCCAAGGTTTCGGAAACAATTTCAATTTCAACACGACCATTATGTCCATGGGGAAATTTACATTTTCCATCATAATGAAGCAACCTGTGACCATAGCAAAAGTCAATTTGCCTGCACACTTTAAAAAGGTTTTTTTGGTCATGGATATTCAAACCTGCTGGTAAGTTCAAAATCGCTCCTTCCATCGATTAAGGGTTCTTAAAATGAATTAAAATTCTATTCAAAGCAAACGGTGGGAACAAGTCAACAAAAAAGTTCAGGTAAACCCATTAAAACCCTGGCAAAAAGGCCCGTGAAGGCAACTTCAAAGACTTCACCTATTCTCCAAAATCAAACTTTTTCCTTGACAAAAACTGTTTCAATCTGATAGATTTCGTAGGTTTAAAAAAGGAGAAGAAATTGAAAACCTTTAGTGCAAAGATAGAAACCATTGAGCGAAAATGGTTGTTGGTAGATGCAAAAGATAAAGTTTTAGGTCGTTTAGCTTCGAAGGTGGCGAGCCTTCTTCGGGGGAAACATAAACCGATCTTTACCCCTCATGTGGATACGGGGGATCACGTGATTGTTATTAATGCGGATCAAATTAAACTAACGGGTGAGAAACTCCAATCAAAAGTTTACTACCATCATTCAGGATACACCGGTGGATTAAAAGAAATTCCGGCCCAAAGACTCTTCCAAGAAAAACCTGAAAGGATGATCACCCTTGCGATCAAAGGCATGCTCCCAAAAAATAAATTAGGGCGGGCCATGATCAAAAAATTAAAGGTATATAAAGGCACTCAGCATCCCCACGAACCCCAACAACCCCAGGCCGTGGATTCATAAAAGGAGACACCGTTTTGGAAGATAAAGGAAATACCTACTATGCTACCGGAAAGCGGAAAAACGCCATTGCAAGAATCTGGCTGGAAAGGGGCACGGGCAATGTAACCGTTAACCATCGAGCTGCCGATCAATTTTTCGGACGTGAAACCTTACTGATGATCATTCAACATCCTATTAACATCTCAAACCTTTCCGGACAATTTGATATACGGGCTCAGGTTAAAGGAGGCGGTTCTTCAGGGCAAGCCGGTGCGGTTCAACATGCCATCTCAAAAGCCCTTTTGGCAATTGACCCTGCATTACGGGACCCTTTGAAAAAAGAAGGTTTACTCACAAGAGACTCCAGAGTAAAAGAGAGAAAAAAATACGGGCAGAAGGGGGCTCGAAAACGGTTTCAATTCTCCAAAAGATAATTGGGGGATCCAAACCCATTTTGAGGGAAGGCCCTTTTGGCCTTCCCTTTTTTATTGAAAACCCTTTCTTGAAAATAAAATGGAAACCAAAAATTCAATTCAAAAAACCAATTCACCCTTAAAGGTTGCCATAGTTGGAGCAAGTGGATATACCGGCGTTGAACTTTTAAGACTTCTTTATCGCCACCCCAATGTTGAAATTGCCGCCATCACCTCCGAGCAGAAGGCTGGCCAGCCCATCAAAAAATTTTTCCCTTCCCTGGGGGGCTGCTATTCCTCTTTGAAGTTTGAGGCCTTTCAACCGGAAAAGATTGCAAGCACTTGTTCCTTTATCTTTTTGGCTCTGCCCCACAAAACGGCCATGGATCCCGTGGCCAATCTTCTCAAGGCAGGAAAGCGAATGGTGGATTTAAGTGCCGATTACCGGTTTAACAATCCAGCGGTTTATGAGCAGGTGTACCAACTTCCCCACCGCCATCCCCATCTTCTTGGTGACGCGGTTTATGGACTTCCCGAATTTCACCGAGAAAAGATTCGCAAAGCCCATTTAATTGGAAACCCTGGGTGTTATCCCACAGGCGCCCTCTTGGGTCTATACCCATTGCTCAACCTTAAGCACCTGAAACCAGAGGAGATTTTCATCGATGCCAAATCGGGGGTCTCCGGTGCAGGGAGGTCTCCCAGCCTGGCCTCACATTTTGTAGAAGTGAATGAGGGGTTGGGCCCCTATCAAGTTGGGAAGCATCGGCATGCCCCGGAAATTGAACAAGAAATCACTTCTTTGGCCCAAAAGAAAATCCCCATGACCTTCGTGCCCCATCTAGTTCCCATGAGCCGGGGGATACTTACCACACTATTTGTAAAAATGAACCGGTCGATTTCAACCCAGGATCTCTTTGCTGAGTATCGGGAAGCCTATTCAAACGAGCCTTTTATTTGGCTCCTTCCCGAAGGTGAGTATCCCAATACCCGGCATGTCCTTGGCACCAATGGATGCGAGATCGGTTTAGCCCCTACATCATCCGCCAACTGCTTTACCATTTTTACGGCCATTGATAATCTGGGAAAAGGGGCCGCGGGACAGGCCATTCAAAATATGAACCTCATGATGAACTATCCGGAAACCTTAGGTTTGAGGGATCCAGGTTTTTTTCCATAAAATAGTCCATTCCTTCCGCAAAAAGGGTCATCCAAATGAAAAAAGTAAAAGGTGGAATTACAGCGGTCACAGGATTCTTCGCCTCCGGCCTCCATTGTGGGATTAAATTAAAAAAACAACCCGATTTGGCATTAATTTACTCGGATGTTCCATCTACCGCGGCGGGGGTTTTTACGGCCAACCAATTTCAATCCGCCCCCTTGAAAGTCACCCAAAGACATCTGTCTAAAAAGCATCAACTCCAGGCTGTGGTAATCAACAGCGGAAATGCCAATGCCTTTACCGGCACCAAAGGGCTCAGGGATGCCAACGCCATGGCAGCAGAAACGGCTCGGTCTCTCCATCTAAAAAACGACCGTGTGGGAGTTTCCTCGACGGGTGTAATCAGTGCCCCCCTTCCCTTGGAAAAAATCCTCCTAAACATCTCAGATGCCGTTCGTCACCTCTCTCCAAAAGGGAGCCGGGCAGCCGCTCAGGCCATCATGACCACAGACACCCAAATTAAAGAAACCGCTTACCAAACCAAAATCAACAATAAGGTCATTACTGTTGGAGGAATTGCAAAAGGGAGCGGAATGATCCATCCTAATATGGCCACCATGTTGTGTTTTCTTTCTACCGATATTCGGATTCCCTATAATATACTGCAAAAGGCCTTGCATCAGGCGGTGGAAACCAGTTTTAACTCTATTTCCGTAGATGGTTGTATGAGTCCAAATGATATGGTGCTATGCATGGCAAACGGGAAAAAATCCGTGGGCCCCCTTCAAGGGTCAGGACCTCTTTTCAGAAAATTTTCCGCTCTTTTGCAGAAGGTTTGTACAGACTTGGCGCAAAAAATTGTCAGGGACGGGGAAGGGGCAACCAAATTTGTAGAACTCAGAGTACAGGGAGCCCCTTCTTCTCAATGGGCGAAAAAGGTTGGGACAGCAGTTGCATTGTCCCCTCTGGTCAAAACAGCGTTTTTTGGAGAGGATGCCAATTGGGGCCGCATCCTGTCAGCGGTGGGAAATTGTGGGTTAAAAATATCGGAAAAGCAGGTGGATATTTCCTTTGGGGGGATGCCCTTGGTAAAAAACGGAACCACTAATCCAAGAATTTCAGAAAAAAAAATCAATCAGTATTTAAAAGGGAAAAATATTGTCATCACACTGGACCTCCATACGGGGAAGGGAAAATGGGTAATCTGGACCTGTGATTTTTCTTATGACTATGTGAGGATCAATGCGTCCTATCGGACTTAAAGGATGGGTTCAATCTGAAATTCAGAAAGGAGTCTTTTTATGTTTTTGATTCCGATAAATATTGGATTTTTGCCATATCACGGATACCCTTTCCAATAACCTCCTGCTGAGTTCCACCCAGATAAGTCCCAATATGGCGGATAAAAGCAAAGTCACGAATGGTTCTCCCCAAATCCTCCTGATAGGCTCCAGGGTTTTCACCAAAAGAAGGGGAAGATTGGATGGAAGAGAGCATTTCCTGATAAGCCCTTTCCCTCTCCCCCAATATAAATTGAAGCAAAGCATAATTTCGAATACCTAAACCCAAATCACCCTGGATTTTCTCCCTTTCCGGTCCTGCAGTCTGCACCCCAGGAATTGACACAGTAAAGGGCCCCATTCTTTGATCCTGGGTTTCAAACCATAAAACAAAGCCCAACAGCAATCCAAGGGCCCCAGCGGCCACTGCGGAAGGAAATAAAAACGGTTTCCAGGAAAAACCTCTGGGGCTATCAAATGGAAAATCCTTTAATTTAACTTGGGATTGGATGGGTTTTGGAAAATCTTTGAAGTCCTGAGAGGAAACCTCCTCTTGCAAGGTTTCCCTCATAATCTCCCCGATTCTTACCATTTCTCTTAGGGCAAGGGAGCAGTCCGCGCAGTCTTTAAGATGTTGTTCAACCTTGCGGTGTTCAGCGGGGGACAAAACCCCATCATGGTAACCTGTTAACAAGATCTCAAATGATTCGCAATCTCTTTTATTTTCCATGTTCACTAAAAAAACCTAAGTTCAAGGAAACCTGCCCTGTCTCCCTATATTAAAGATACGATTTTAACCTTTCTCGAAGCCGTTTTCTTGCATAATGCAACCGAGACATCACCGTACCGATAGAACATTCAAAGGTATCCGCAATTTCCTGATAGGAAAGCTCTTCCAATTCTCTGAGAATAATAATGGCCCGCTGGTCTTCGGGTAAAGAATCTAATGCTGCGTGAAGTTCTCCCTTGAGTTCCTGATTAATAGCCTGCCGATCCGGGGAGGCTGTATTTCCGGGAATCTCTTTGATGCTTTCATCATCGATAGAAAAGGTTTGCATCCCTTTGGATTTCCGGCGAAAATCAATCACCGTATTAACTGCAATCCGATACAACCAGGTATAAAAACGAGAGTGACCCTTAAATTGGGGTAAGGATTTATAAGCCTTTAGAAACACCTCCTGGGCTAAATCCAGAGCTTCTTCCCGATGATGGACCATCCCCAATACCACCCCATAAATTCTGCGTTGATACCGCTCCACGAGTGTATTAAAAAGAGAAGATTCCCCTTTTTGAACCTGAATGACCAGTTCTTCATCGGGTGTTTCCATACCGAATGATTTTACCAGGTTAGACGACTCCAGGCACCCTTTTATTCAGGGTAATTAAAGAAAAACAACATGATATGAAAAAATTGAAAAAAAGGCGGGAAATAAGCAGGATGAATATAATTCAAATCACTGAAAGCCAGTGGTTGTGGGAGGGATCTTTTCCTTGAACAATCTGAAAAAAACTTTTTTGAAGTTCAAGTGTAATGGGACCCGGTCTGCCGGAACCGATGGTCCTATTATCCACTTCTCGTATTGGGGTAATTTCAGCCGCAGTCCCGGTAAAAAAAGCCTCGTCCGCCACATAAAGCTCATCTCTTGAAATCCGTTCCTCAAGGACAGGGATTTTCTTTTCCTTGGCAAGCTCTAACACAGAATCTCGTGTAATCCCCTCCAAAATTGAGGTAACTGCGGTGGCCTTTAAAATACCCCTACGAACAATAAATATATTTTCCCCTGGACCTTCCGCAACATACCCATCGGGATCCAGCAGAATGGCTTCGTCAAATCCTGCGGCTTTAATCTCCCTCTTAGCGAGTTGCGAGTTGGCATAATAACCGGTAATTTTTGCCCGTGTCATACTGATATTGACATGATGCCGTGTATAAGAGGAAACCTTAGCCCGGATTCCCTTTTTCAGACCTTCATCCCCCAGGTAAGTTCCCCAAGGCCAGGCAGCGATAGCAACTCGGATAAGGTTTTCCGAAACGTAAAGCCCCATCTCCCCGTAATCAATATAAACCAATGGCCGAATATAACACTCTTGAAGGTGATTCACTCGGACCGTTTCCCGAATCGCATCTTCTATTTCTTTTGGAGAAAAAGGAATTGAGATTTGGGCGATATGAGCCGAGGCAAATAACCGCTCCACATGTTCCTTTAGGCGGAAAATGGCAGGACCTCGTTCACCCTGATAACACCGAATACCTTCGAAAACCCCCAATCCATAATGGAGCGTATGGGTCAAAACATGGACCTTTGCCTCTTTCCAATCCACAAATTGCCCATTCATCCATATCTTTTCGGTTTCCTGAAGCACAAAAATTCCTTTTCTTGAAACCCCAAAACCCCTACAATGGTCTGACTATAACAACCCTTCCAACCCCTGTCAACCTTAATGGATTCAAAGCATTGGGTTGACAGCGCCCTTCTGAAATCGCTACTATATAAAAATAAAAGGAGTTGTTCATGCGTGTTTATATTCCCCAAATCATTCCTATTTTTCCCCTTCCCAATGTGGTTCTTTTCCCAAAAATCCATCTTCCTCTCCATATTTTTGAACCAAGGTATCGGGAAATGGTTCAGGATATTCTAAAAGGAGACCGCCTTCTCGGGATCGCCCTTCTGAAAGAAGGGTGGGAACAAGGGTATTATCAAAATCCGGGGATCCATCCGTTGGGTTGCATCGGCAAACTTATCGGATACCAAGCCTTGGAAGATGGAAGATATAACGTTATTCTTTCGGGTCTAACACGATATAGAATTAAGGAGGAGTTTCACGATAAACCCTACCGACAGGCATGGGTAAAACCCCTGGCCTTTACAGAAAAGACCCCCACTCTGAATCCAAAAAACCGTCATCAAATCGATCGGTTAATCCAAACACATCTAAAAGCAAGGGGGTCTTTCCCTCAATTGGTTACGATGCTTGAAAAGGCGGATGATGAAACCCTGATCCATGCACTCTGCGCATGCCTGACCTTGACGCCTCTTGAAAAACAGTTTCTATTAGAATCAGAGGATATTAATCAGCAAAGTCGCCGTTTATTGGAACTGATTAAAATGAAGGATGATAACGAAAAAAACGAAAAGGAAGTCAAAAGACAACTATTCGAATCCGAGGAGGATCCAGGAATTCTATGAAAATTAAAGTAGGACAAAACGCTCCAGATTTTTCTCTTCCCTCAAATCAGGGTGGAACCGTTCACCTGAAGGATTTTAAAAATAAAAAATCGGTAATTCTTTTCTTCTATCCCAAAGACAATACCCCCGGTTGCACGAAAGAGGCCTGCGGTTTTCGGGATCTTAACGATCAATTCAAAAAAACAGATGCAGTGGTTTTTGGAATAAGTCTGGACTCCATTGAATCTCACCAGAATTTCACAAATAAATACCAATTATCTTTCCCTTTACTCAGCGATAAAGACGCACAAGTCTCCAAAACCTATGGGGTTTATGGCCAAAAAAGTATGTATGGAAAAAAATTCTTTGGAATAAACCGGTCCACTTTTGTCATTAATAAAAAAGGAATAATTGAAGAAATTTACGAAAAAATTAAAGTTGAAACCCACCCAAAAGAGGTCCTGGAGAAATTGAACCAAAATACCTAACATATTGTTTTATTGGCCTTTCTCTTGAATCCCACCGTTCTTTTTCTTCCTTTTTTTTGAAAAAAAATCAAGTTGACTTGGGACATATCCCATTGTATATTAAAAGAAGTTTCTTTTTTTTATCCAAAGGCCTTTTTCGTAAAAAAGGAGGAAGCGATGTCGGTAAAAATTACAGATGAATGTATTGCGTGCGCTGCGTGTCTTCCAGAATGTCCAAATGAGGCGATTTTTGAGACTCGTAGTGCTGCGGAAGCTGCTGGTTATCCCGTCACCGAGGGAGACGGGGTGGGAGACAATATTTATGTCATCACCCACGAGCGATGTACAGAATGTGTGGGACACTTTGATGAGCCTCAATGTGCCGCCGTTTGTCCGGTCCCCGATTGTTGTATTTCAGACCCGGCTTTTCCAGAAACCACGGATGTACTTCTGGAAAGAGCAAGAAGGCTGAACCCAGACAAGGAAATTGATCCTGCAAAAGTTTGGAGTGGCGTTCGCAATTAAGGTTTGAGATGACAGGGCCCAATGCAAAAAACCCCTGTCATCTCTAATCCCTCCCAAACACCATTTCATTTCCGCCCCAAATTCATCATCCCAGGATGATACGTGCATAATCATGAAACGGTTCCCTCATCCCTTTTAAAGGAATTCCTTTCCCTTTTACCTAAAGGAAAAGCACTGGACATTGCTATGGGAGAAGGAAGAAATTCCCTTTTCCTTGCTTCACAAGGTTTTGAGGTGGATGGTTTGGAGCGAAACCCCCATGCCATAGAGGTGTGCCGGCATTTGGCATTGGAGAAAAACCTATCCGTTAACACCCAACAGGTCAATCTTGAAAAAACCACTCTCCCCTCAAACGACTATAATGTGGTCATCTGTTTTTTTTATCTTCAAAGGAATCTGATTCCCCAAATGAAATCAGCCTTAAAAAAGGGGGGGGTTTTGGTTTATGAAACTTTTTTAATCGATCAGCATCTCCGTCACGGGATCCCGAAAAATAGAGAGTATTGCTTTGAACATAACGAACTCTTAGGTCTTTTTGTAGACTTCAGAATCCTCTTCTACCGTGAAGGCCTCCCCGATGAGCAACCCATTCGCGTCAGTTTGATCGCTCAAAAAATTTTTTAAATTGCACACCCGGGAATTTTATGACACAGAAATGTGTGAACTGTCATCAAAAAAAAGGAAAACGCTTTTGTCCGGCCCTTGGGGGAAACATCTGCAGTCCCTGTTGCGGTGAATTTCGGATCACCGTTATTCGTTGCCCTGAAGACTGCATCTACCTGTCCAACCACGAGACATACCAGCGGGGAAAAATTGGACAGTATTTTTCTCAAGAACGCCTAAAGCTATCGGAAACCCTCGAAGGCAAGTTTGGGAAACAGGGAGTGACATTTCTTAACCTTTTGGACATGACCGCTTACGCTTATTTTCACCATCGCCCTTCCGCCCAAGATAGTGAACTCCTTTTGGGTTTAGAATTTGTGAGGCGGTCCTTAAGCCCACTTCATGTTCCTGGCGCCAACCTTTCAGATTTTGGAGAATTTATGAAAAAGGAGGTGGATGTTTTTCTGAAAGACGCTCCCTCTGCCAAAGAAACCTTGGCCGATGTGATAGAAGCCAAAGCATCATTTTTGAAAACTTTTTCTGAAAACCCGATCCTGTCCAACCGGTATCTGAAAGGACTGATCGGTTTCATTGAATCTTTCTTTCCAGATACAGCCCTTCATTTAAAACAAATTCATTTGAAACCTGAGAAAAAGATTATTACCTTAGAAGAGGATGCAGAACACCACAGAAGACCGGAGGATAAAACTAAAAGCGGTTTTTAAAATAGATCAGAAGATCCCGGACAGAAATAACGCCCACGATTTTACCATGTTCGGTCACCGCAAGATGCCGGATACGATGGTCACTCATGAGTTCACTTGCCTCCATTCCGGATTTGTTGATATCAATGGTAATGATGGGCGTACTCATAATGGAATCGACCCGTGTTTTTTTGAGATCCACACCTTCTGCCAATGCCCGGCGAACCAAATCGGTTTCACTAAGAACCCCCACATATTCCTGATCCCGTTCCACCAAAAGGGAACCGATTTTCATATCCCTCATGATCTTTGACGCATCGAAAAGGCTTCCGTCTTCCGGAATTTTTTGGATATGTCGACTCATCAAAACGGCTAATGGGATCATCGGAGCCTCCAAACGGAACCTTATTTTATTCTACCCCCATTCCTTTGTCAAACCAGGGGGTTCCATGCCTCTATTTATTTTGGGCTCATCGTGGAAGTGAGTGGGTAAATTTTGTCATTACCCGCCTGTCCGGCGGGCACTTGCAGGCAGGGGAAATTGGAAATCCAGGCCCTTCCCGTCATTCCCGCGAAGCCTGTCCTCGAATGCCTCTATCGGGGAGCGGGAATCCAGAAGATGTTGATTTTTTGAATCCTGGATTCCTGCCTGCCGGCAGGCGGGCCCGATAAAACCATTCGGGAATGACGAACTGGATTTTGCGGGAACCTCTAATACTTCAAAGGCTTCAACCACAGAATGACTTTGACTTGACCCTTGCCCTGTATGGACCTTAAACACTTTTTAACAATTTTTACCCACTCGATTACACGAAGACCCATTTTTCTTTTGTTGGTTGTGGTGGGGCCAATTGGGGGAGCGAGTTGGACATGGGCTTCAAATTCTTGTGTGGAGTGCCATCGACAGGTGGAGACCATCCAGGATCTTCCCGCCTGGTATCAGGACCTGTTTATTCATTGGTACGGGTCGGTTCATGGAGAGAAGGGCATAACCTGTGATCAATGCCATGGAGGCGATCCCCAACAATCTAAAAAAAGCAAAGCCCATCTAGGGGTGTTGTCTTCTAAAAAATTAAAAAGCCCAATTTATTTTAAAAATATTCCAGAAACCTGTGGTTCCTGTCATTCGGGCGTTTTTCAGGAATTTAAAAAAGGCCTTCATTACCAAAATCTAAAAAAAGATAGACTTGCACCCACCTGTACCACCTGCCATGGGTTTCAAATGGACATTCAAGCCGTCATTCCCCTTCGAATTGTAGGACGATGTACCATTTGCCATAACATTGATCAGAAGATTAAACCGGAGGTTCCCGACATCGCAAAACAAGCCCTTGCTGAGAGTGAAAAGGCCCGAAAAAAAATTGAACTGGCACAGTTTATGATTGATTTAGGAAAGGAAGAGGGAAGAGAATTAAAGGAGGCCAAAGCCCTTCTGGAAGACTCCCGAGGACGGTTGAAAAAGTCAGGAGAACTTTGGCATCGTTTTCATTTGGATGAATTTAAAAAAGAGTTAGATGCGATTCAAAACTTAGCAGACAAAGCTTATAAATTGGCTCGAAGTGCTATCTTTGAAGGCTAGCTTTTCCATATCGGGTCCTTGTGGTTTACAAAGCGTTTCCCTGTTTTTGCGTATGCGGTGTTCGGAGGCGGTGTCTTAATGAGCTTTTCCCTTGGATTTCGGATTTTGGTCCCTTTAAATAAGATGGGGTTAATAAAGGGAAGCCAATAGGAAATAAACCCATCCTACCTATTTTTTTTCTGACCTGTGATAAGGAGGCATTTCATGTTTGAATTCAACAAGTGGTTCATTTTAATTTTTGGGATTGTTTTCGTTTTCTTTTATTCCTTAACCAATGCAGGGGAGGTAGTAAGAGCCGGCATAAGTAACCCTCCCAATGTCCCGCCTATGACCCAACGGGACAAGCCCGCTCGTGTTCAAGTCGAACTGGAAACAAAGGAATTTAAATCTTTAATCGCCGATGGTGTTGAGTATGAGTTCTGGACATTCGGAGATACGGTCCCCGGGCCATTTATACGTGTGCGGCAAGGAGATACCATCGAATTAACTTTGAAGAACCATAAAACCAGCACCTTTCCCCATTCCATTGACCTTCATGCAGTTAACGGCCCAGGCGGAGGAGCCAAGGTGACCCAAACCGCGCCAGGTTCGCAAACACGGTTTGAATGGAAAACCTTAAACCCGGGGTTATACATTTACCATTGTGCAACCCCCCATGTCCCAATGCACATTGCAAATGGTATGTACGGTCTAATTCTTGTTGAGCCCCCGGGGGGACTTGCGAAGGTAGATCGGGAGTTTTATATCGTACAAGGTGATTTTTACACAGAGGGAAAACACGGTGAAAAAGGACTCCAGGCATTTTCACTGGAAAAAGGACAAAGAGAACAACCTGAGTATGTGTTATTTAACGGTCGGAAGGGCTCTTTAACAGGAGAAAAATCTCTAAAGGCAAAGGTGGGTGAAAAAATCCGATTATATGTCGGAAATGGAGGACCCAACCTTGTTTCTTCCTTTCATGTGATCGGAGAGATTTTTGATCGGGTCTATCAAGAAGGTGCGGTGGGACGTCCCCCTGCTGAGAATGTTCAGACCACATTGGTCCCCGCGGGAGGAGCTGCAATTGTTGAAATTCAATTGGACGTTCCGGGAAGCTATATTTTGGTTGATCATAGTATTTTTCGGGCCTTTGATAAAGGGGCCTTAGGAATTCTGGAAGTGAGTGGTTCAGAGAAACCTCAGATTTTTAAACCGCTTTCTTCTGAAGAATAGTTTGAAAATGAAAATTAATTCCCCCTAAGATAAACGTTTTTTATTGGGTTTTCATAAGCCAATAGGCTTTTTGACCCAAAAACGGGAAATAAAGCGTAGCAAAATGCCTCATTCTGGCGTTAAACATGAATACCAATAGGGTCCCAATATTTTATATAACTTATTGAATTTTATTGTTTATTATTTTTGTTATTGGGCTTGGATTTTTGGGCTTGAATTTTGCTGATCTAGATAACCGAAGGGTTTTGGGTCATTTAAGCCTTTGTTCATTTTATGGATTTTCTTAAATCCCTCTGAAGGGGAGTGTATTTTTCATGGGTTCAGGAACCAACCATAAAGTCCCGATGCGGATATTAGTTGTAGAGGATGATTCTGAAATGCGTTCTCTTTTGACGGATGAGCTTTCAGAGGAGGGTTATGAAATAATCCAGGCCAAGGACGGGGCAGAAGCGGCCCTCATGGTGGCCCATGGAACTTTTGATTTGGTCATCACCGATATGAAAATGCCTAAGATGGGAGGGCTGGAACTCCTTCCGGTGGTAAAAGAGGCTTCACCTGATGTTCCAGTGATTGTTATTACCGCTTTTGGGGATTGGCAAACTTCCGTAGAAGCGATGGAAAGGGGATCCTTTCGGTATATGACCAAACCTTTTAAAATGCAGGAATTAAAAGAGACGGTAAAAAAAGCCTTGGAGAAAAGATTATGTTAAGGCCGCATAGGTTTCGTTCCATCTAACTTTTTGGATAATCTCCAACCCCAAAAGATTTTATGACCCTCCATAACCAAAAGGAGAAGGAGGGCAATTCCCAAAAGTCCCAGCCAAAGTCCAAAGGGAATAGGTTGAAGATCTAACACATATTTGAGCCCTGGTGTATACATGGCCCCGATGTGCACCAATTGGGCAACAACTGTACCAAAGAGAAGAAGGGGGTTCCGGAAAGGGTTGTGGCGAAATGCCGACCGTGTTTCAGATCGACTGTTAAATACATGGACATTCTCAAATAAAACCATCAGTAATAAAGTCACATTTCTCGCTTCTACAATATCCCAACCCGCTTTTAAAAATGATTGAAATACACCAAAGGCGAGTCCCCCCATGACCAGTGCGGAAAGGAGGGTCCGTTCAATCATTAAACGATTAAATACGGGTTCTTTCGGTGACCGTGGGGGCCGATTCATTTCGCCCCCTTCAGCGGGTTCAAAAGCCAATGCAACGTCCTGAATGCCGTTAGTCACGAGATTCAACCAAAGAAGCTGAACCGCCAAGAGAGGGAGGGGCAAACCCGTTGCCAAGGCAAGAAAGAATAGAACAATTTCAGCGGCCCCTGTTGAAATCAAAAGGAAAATGACTTTTCGGACATTGCTGTACGCCACCCTTCCTTCCTCCACTCCCGCGACGATGGAAGTGAAGTTATCATCGGTGATAATCATATCCGAGACCTCACGGGCGACGTCGGTTCCTTTTTTTCCCATGGAAACCCCCACATGGGCTGCCCGGAGGGCAGGAGCGTCATTGGCACCATCCCCGGTCATCGCAACAAAATGACCCAGACGGGTGAGACCCTGAACAATTTCTAATTTTTGCTGGGGTTCCACCCGGGCAAAAACACGGCCTTTATCAATTAAGCGGTCTAAAGCCTCTTTTCCTTTCTCGTTGGCCTGTTTGATTTCTGGACCGCTTCGAACTTGGTTGTCTTGATCGGAGAGGCCAACCTGCCGAGCAACCGCCATTGCAGTGATAGGATGGTCTCCCGTGATCATTGAGACCTCAATTCCAGCCCTGCGGCAAGTCGCCAAAGCGCCCTTCGCCTCAGCGCGAGGGGGATCAATCATCCCCACCAGCCCGATTAACATCAAATGGTTGAGATGTTCCTCTGAGAATACCTCATCGGATTTTAATGAAAGGTCCCCTGTTGCTACGGCAATAACACGGTAACCTTCTCGCGCTAATGCCATTGCTTGGTCTTCTATTTGGTGGGTGTCTATGGTTTTCGGCCCTTCAGGAGTTATCATCTGGGTGCACATAGGCAGTACCCGTTCAAAAGCCCCTTTGACCGATGCTTGGGTTTTTCCTCCCGTTTGGTTGAGACTTGCGGCAAATAAACGCTCTGATTCAAAGGGAATGGAAGCACGTTGAGGAAATTTTTCTGTGACATCCACTTGGGTAATTTTGGCTTTATGGGCGAGGACCAGTAAGGCAATATCCACAGGATCGCCATGGTGAACCCATCCCGAGTCCTGTCGGCCAAGAAACCCCTCATTACAGAGGGCTACGGCGAGGCAAAGATGTGTTACCATTGTCTCTACTTGAGGTGGGCACCCTATGGGAAGGAGGATGGATCCCTCTGGATCCATACCCTCACCAGTAACTTCAAAAGGTTCTTGATATGGAAAGACAAGCTTTTTTGCGGTAAGTTCATTAATGGTTAAAGTTCCTGTTTTGTCAGCCGCAATAAACGTACAGGATCCCAAAGCCTCAACGGCCACCAACCGTCGCACAATAACATTTCGTTTGGCCATACGTGAGGCCCCTATGGCCAGGGCGACCGTGAGGGCAACGGGAAGTCCCTCTGGAATGGCGGATACCGCGAGGGCAACTGCAAGGAAAAAAATCTCCCCTAGAGAACTTCCTTGGGTGGAGGCCACTGCTGCAATGATGAGCACTAGGACCACAACGGTTAAACCGATCCAGCCGGTAAATTTCTCCATTCGCAAAAGCAATGGGGGTTTTGCGCTTGTTTCACCCAAAGCGGCTTGAGCAATCTTCCCTAATTCGGTAGAAGCCCCTGTCG
The DNA here is from genome assembly GCA_036397255.1 of Nitrospiria bacterium. NCBI lineage: Bacteria > Pseudomonadati > Nitrospirota > Nitrospiria > Nitrospiria bacterium. The sequence continues at coordinate 12,466 of DASWJH010000053.1, read as the reverse complement.
CGGTGGCGAATCCTCGGCCCCGTCCCCGGGTGACCATCGTTCCGGCGAAGGCCATGTTGGACCGGTCGGCTAACAGAGTTTCTGGAGAAAGTTCGATATGATTTTTTTTGAGGTTGGGTTTTGATTCTCCGGTCAACAAAGATTCATTAATTTCTAAACCCTGTGTAGATATTAAGCGAAGATCGGCTGGAATTTTATTTCCTGATTCTAATAGGACCAAGTCTCCAGGGACAATTTCCTTGGCTTCGATTTCATAGGCTTCTCCTTCCCGCTCCACGCGTGCATAGGTGGCTACTAGGTTTCTAAGTGCTTCGGCACTGCGTTGGGCCCTGTATTCTTGGACGGCCCCGATGATCGCGTTAACCAAAAGCACCAAAAAAATGAAAAGGGAATCGGAAAATTCCTTTAGGAATAAAGACACACCCGCCGCTGCAAGAAGAATATAAATCAGGGGGCTAAGAAATTGGCGGAAAAAAATTAAGAGGATACCAGGGGCCTTAGGCTGAGGAAGCACGTTGGGCCCAAATTGGCCAAGGCGAGACCTTGCCTTTGCGACACTTAAACCGCGTGGGGGAACCCCGAGCCTTTTGCGAACCTCTTCAATCGATAGGGTATGGGGGTCTTTTAAACAACCAACTCCATTGGTTTGATCCAGGTTCATATCTATTGATAGCGTGTTTGTTAACAACGAAAAGAATACATTTGTGAGAAACGTATTCTATAGAAGAAAGGTTTCTTTTTTTTTGTTTTTCTTCCACGATAGCGATCTGTGCAATTCCTGTCAATTAAAAATAAAAACAGTCCATTGAATTTTTGCTTGGGCGTTGACAAGGGATTCAAGCTTATATAGATTAACAGGAAATAAGTCAATACAAAACCTCTTCGAAATAATATTTTATGAAGCAAACCCTTACCCTTTGACGGAAGTTGAATTGTGAAGAATATGCGTAAACCGAGACGGATCTTATTCCCGACGGATTTTTCCAGATATTCAAAAAGGGCTGAAAATTATGCCGTTGACCTGGTACAAGGGTTTCAAGCCAAATTTTATCTTTTACACGTTTTTGAAATTCCTTTTTACAGCCATGCTGGAGTTTCAGCTGGGGTCCAAGCCGATCTTCATCGGTACGTTCAAACCTTAAAAGGGCAGGAAAAGGACCGTTTGGAACAATTGGGTAAAAGATTGGAAAAGAAGGGAATCCGTGTTTTTACGCTTTTTCGAGAAGGGAAAACCCCCTTTGAAATTATTAAAACAGCGGAAGAAATTCCTGCCGATCTTTTAGTATTAGGGACCCATGGGCGCACTGGGGTAAATCATATGCTATTGGGAAGCGTTGCAGAAAAAGTGGTTCGAGATTCCCCGTGTCCTGTTCTAACCGTCCGACCATCGGGGTAAAAAAGAAATTTCCTTAGTGCTTGTGCCCGTTTGAACTAACCCTTTTCCGGTTCTGTTGAAATTCTCTGGAATAGAGGCTTTTTCCAATTGATCTGGCTGGAATTTGTCGTTTGTACAACACTGATACTCATTTCCGGGAGTCTTTTATCCCGATATGGAAATATTCTTTCCGAAACAACAGGGATGGGTCGAACATGGATTGGGCTTATCCTATTGGGGACCGTTACTTCTCTTCCTGAATTGGCAACTGGATTAAGTGCCGTCACCGTGGCAGATGTTCCTGAAATTGCGGTGGGCGATGTTTTAGGGAGCTGTGTGTTTAACCTGATGCTAATTGGTTTGATGGACTGGTTTTACCGGCCCGGCCCCATTCTTTCACATGTAGATCAAGGACATATTCTTCTCGGTGGGTTTGGGGTATTGTTGATTGGAACCGGGGGAACTGGGTTATTTTTAGGAAGCCAAAACATTTCTAGTGAAATGGGCTGGATGGGTCTATATTCCCCCCTTATTTTTATTCTCTGGGTGGTTGCGGTAAGAAAAATTTTCTCGCATGAGAAAAACCGGATGAAGGGGTTAAACCCTTCGAAGGTATTGAACCCAAAAAGCCTTGACCAAGAAATTGGAGTGAATTTACTGATTTACCCCAAGGTTTTTTTGAATGCAGGTGTGATCATTGCTGCGGGAATGTGGCTTCCCTACATAGGTAATCGTATTTCTGAGGTGACTGGGTGGGGAGATACCTTTGTAGGGACCCTTTTGGTGGCTGCTTCAACCTCTCTTCCTGAGATTGTAACTTCTTTTTCGGCATTGAGGCTTGGAGCTCCAGATTTGGCGGTGGCAAACCTTTTGGGGAGTAACCTTTTTAATATGGCGGTTTTAAGCCTCGATGATTTTGCCTATCTCAAGGGTCCACTTCTTTCTCATGTTTCCTTCACCCATTTGATTTCAGTTTTTTCTGCGCTCATGATGACGGGTGTTTGTATTGTGGGGGTATTATTTCGTGCCCCGAAGAAGGAATTGGGGTTTTTGAGTTGGGAAGGGTTTGCGTTAATGATCCTCTATATCTTTAACGCGCTTATCTTATTTTATTTCAGTAACATGGGGATTTCATGAATTAATAAAGAGCCTTAATGAGGAAAGGTTCTTCCCTTAGAAAAATTCTTTCATTGAATTTTTTAAAAAACCCATTTTTAAAAAGAGTCGTTTTTTACTTAAAGGAGAAAAGGCATGGCTAAATTTAAGAAAATTTTGGTTCCGGTGGATTTCACTGAATATTCTGATGAAGCCATTTCATATGCAGAGTTGTTGGCAATAACATTTCAAGCCAAAATCCTTCTCTTTCATGTCATTGAACAGTTTACCTATAGTGTCTCGGATACCATTCAAGTCATGGATCATTACACCACTTTGAAGGAGATTTCTGAACAGATGCTGGAAAATAAGAAAAAGCAGTTAAAACGAAAAGGAATCGTGGTCGAATCCATGGTCCTGAAGGGAAATCCCGCTTTGGAGATTGTAAAATATTCTGAAACCAAAAGGGTGAATTTGATTGTTATAGGTTCTCACGGTCGAACGGGAATTCAGCATCTGGTATTGGGAAGTGTGGCAGAACGGGTGGTTCGAATGTCCTCCTGTCCTGTATTAACGATAAAAAGGAAAAAAAAGTCTGAGGGAAAAGGAAGAAAACCTAAAAGGTAATATGAACCGAGCCCCGATCTTGGTTTTAAAAAAGGATTTTATTTCATGTTTTTCCTTTGTTTGAAATATTCCCATGGGAATATATTACTCGACCCCTTAAAAGGGATCAAAAATGAGTGAAAAGGACCCAGACCCTTCCGATATTTTAAGAGGATACAAGAGGTAGAAGCGAGGGTAGAGAAATTGATCCTTGGGGCGTCGAAACAGGGTCAATGACGGTTCGCGGGTTTGGGAAATCCTTGAACAAATTCTTGAGGGGGTCTCTATTGAAATAAAAATGGAAGAATGGGTGGGGAAATTAAAAAAATCACAGGACGCATCAACGCCTTAAAACAACGGATTTTCCTTTTTTTTAATTCCCAAATTTAAAAATCATTTTGAGGAGAGAGAGCAGGAGGATGTTTTTAGGATAAAACGATTAAAAAAAAGAGGGAAGACATTGGGTGAACCCTATTTTAAAACCTATCTTTCTTAAGGCTTAGCATGTAGGCGGTGAGTTTCTGGAGCTCCTCTTCCTTTAAATGATAAGAAGGCATGATTGACCCCGGCACCAGGGATGAGGGGTCTTTGAAATGGGCTTTTAACCAGTTTTCGTCTCGATGATCCCCAACATAAGAAAGGTCGGGTCCCACCTTTCCCCCTTCTCCGTGAATTTGATGGCAGCCTGGACAGCCCAATTCTGAATAAAGTCTTGTTCCCTCTTTTACGTTGGGGTCCGTTCTCTCAATTGAAAATGTTTGTTTTAATGAGATTCCCAAGAATCCGAATACAATCAACAAAAATAAAGCTCCGCTCAGCAAAACACCTCTTCGGGATAAAAGATTTCGCTTTTTTGATCGATCAAGGAAAGGGAGAAGGAAAAGTAGGCTGAAAAATAGAAGTGGAAGCACCACGGTTCCTACAATTTCCCAAGGCCCATGAAGGTATTTCAAAAGTTCATAATAAAATAGAAAGTACCATTCGGGAAGGGGTTGAAAATTGAAGTCGGATGGGTTGGCAGGATCGGCCAAGGGGGCCTTGACCTTCCATGCCAAAATAAAAAGAACGCAAAACGTAAAGAGAAAAATTACCGCATCCATGAAAACCTGTTTTGGGTAGAAGGGTTCTTTCCTCTTTTTTGCTTTTTCTGAATCCCATGGTCCTGCAGGCCCAACACGACGAAGAATAAAGACGTGCAATCCGATTAAAAAGAATACGGCCCACGGGAGAAATAAGGTGTGGAGTGCGTAAAAACGGTTTAGGGTTAGGGCCCCGAGTTGTTGTCCCCCTCGAATAATTCGAATTAGAGAATCACCAATCCATGGGAGCGTTCCCACCATATTGATTCCGACCTGGGTGGCCCAGTAGGCTTTTTGGTCCCAGGGTAATAAATACCCGCTAAACCCAAAAGCCAAAGTGAGCAAAAATAAAACAACCCCTACCATCCATAAAAACTCCCGAGGTTTTTTATAGGCGCCATAAAGGAAAACCTGGAGCATGTGAAGACCAATGGCAATCATCATGAAGCTTGCCCCCCAATGATGCAAGCCCCTGATCAGGGGGCCAAACAGGACCTCCTGTTCAATAAATAAAATGCTGTTGTAGGCATGATCCGGTGAGGGGTTGTAATAAATCGCTAAAAACATTCCAGTTAAAAATTGGATCACAAAAAGAAGGAGCGTTAGGCTTCCAAAAACAAAGATCCAACTCGCTCCCCCGGGAATGGGTTCTTCAAGGATTTTTACCTGAATGGGTTTCAGATTAATCCGTTCGTCTAACCATCTGTAAATGGATTTCCACATGAGGTTTATAGCTCTATTTTTTTTGAGGTTCCTGCTTTAAATTCTTTGTAGATCGTCCAAATTCGGTTGTCCTCAATTTTTATTGGGAGGGTGTCTAGGGGGCGTGGGGCGGGACCGGAAAGGACCTTTCCCTCAAAATCAAACACACTGGCGTGACAAGGGCAAAAGAATACTTTTTTTTCATTTTCCCAACGGTACCCGCATCCGAGGTGGGTGCAAAGAGGGGAGTAAGCCACCACATCCCCATTCTTTTTTTTTACCATCCAAACGGTTTTGACAGAGGTGGATATTCGCCATCCATCCTTAGTGGTGGTTACCAGGTCTACGTTAACCGGAGATTCTGGTTTTAGCTGATTAGGGTTGAAAAGGCTAACCCATTCTCCGGCTTTTCTTTGGAAGGCGGGAAAAAGGGTATACCCTGAAAAAGGGATTAATAAGGCGAGTCCAATAAAGGTAGCTATGCCACCAATGATTTTTCCGATAAAACCACGTCGCGTTAGGGATTCAATAATCGGGTGACGGTCTCTGGAGGTGATTTTTTGTGCGGGCATGTTTTTATAGGAAAATTAAATGGAAAAAAGATCAGTATATCAAAGCAGAGGGATAAATAAACCTTTTTTTAAAGGAAAGATGAAACCTTTCCTTTCCTCCCCCGGTGGGTTCCTTGAAACCTTAAAAAGGGTATGTTAGGATTTTTCGGATTTCTAAAACCCGTTTCCGATTGTAAAATTCAAGGTAAACTTATTGGCTTTTTTCTTATGGGAGTTGATCACCTTAATTTTGTCTCTCAAGGTGAGTTTCGTCTACCGGAAGGTAATAAAGGAAATAATAAGGTGAAGGAGCCTTCCTGTATCATCTATCATCACGGGATTGGGTTAAAAAAGTATAATTGATGGGTCATTAATTTGCTAACCCCAGAACTCAAAAAATCCATTGAAGCTAACTGTTTAGAGATAGATCCAGCGGTTCTGGACAGTTTTTTATCTAGAATGGACCCCGATTACTTTTCTCTATTTTCACCGGAGGACATTGCAACCCATGTTGACCTTTCATCCCGTCTGAATGCTCAACATCCTGCAAAAAGTAAGATTATTTCAGTGGGTAATAAAAAATTAGATATTACCATTGTGGCCTTTGATTATTTATCCGAGTTTTCCATTATTTGCGGTTTGTTGGCCTCCTTTGGATGTGACATTCAATCGGGCCATATGTTTACGTTTTCGGAAAAGGATTCGGTCCCAGAGAATCAAGCGAATAAAAAGGTCAAAAGGTTTGACACCCGGAAAAAGATTGTGGATGTTTTCCACGTCTGTCTCTTGGAGACCGCGGAGTGGAATGAAAAACAGGAAAAAGATTTTAAGGAGGAACTTTGTGGCTTGATCCTTCTTTTAAGTCGAGGACATACCCAGAAGGCCCGGAATCGGGTCAATCAGCGGGTGGTTGAATTTTTGTCGCAGCATAAAGGGCAATTCGAAGAAAGGTTATACCCGGTGCAGGTGAATTTTCACAATCAGCTTTCTAAACGGTGGACCGTAATGGAGATTCAATCAAAGGATACACCGGCCTTTTTATTTTCCTTTTCCAATGCGCTTTCCATGAGGGGATTCTATATTCAAAAGGTGGTGATTGAAATCCAGGGAGGGGAGGCTCACGATTGGATTTACCTTTGCGATGTTAGGGGGAAAAAAATTGAAGGGAAAAAAGAACAGGACTTGCTGAAAGTGGCGGCCGCCATGATTAAACAATTCACGCAATTTTTAGTCCAAGCGCCGGACCCATCCAAAGCACTAAAATTTTTTGATCAAATGTTGGATAAAGTAATGGAATGGAAGTCTCCTCAATCAGCCATTGCCTTTCTGGGAAAAAAAGAGGGAATGGATTTGTTGGCCCGTCTTTTGGGAACCAGTGAATTCTTGTGGGAGGATTTTTTGAGGATGCAATTTGAAGCCCTCTTCCCCATTCTTCGACAATTTCAGAGGGGTGTTCTATTAAAAGAAAAAAAGGAGATGGTGAGGGAATTGGATCAGAAATTAATACGGGTTTTTTCTCCTAAAAAAAGAAAAACCATTATTAATCAATATAAAGATCAGGAGATGTTTCGCATTGATATGAAACATCTTTTGGAACCTCCAGAAGACCTCATGGATTTTTCCATTGCTCTGACTCACTTGGCCGAGGTGGTTTTAGAGAAAACCCATAAGGTGTGTATGGAAGAGTTAACTCGAATCAATGGCCTTCCAAGGTTGCCCGGGGGAGGACCCTGTCCTTTGGCAATTTTTGGTTTGGGAAAATTTGGAGGGAAGGAGATGGGATATGCCTCCGATATTGAACTATTATTCGTTTATAAAGCCTCCGGGAAAACCGATGGGAAAAATTTTGTTGAAAATCGAATTTTTTTCGATCAGGTGGTCCAATGCCTTTTAGAATTTATCGAGGCAAAGCAGGAAGGGATTTTTCGAATGGATTTGAGGTTAAGACCCTATGGAAGGGCCGGGTCTCTGGCCAATCCACTGGACGTGATAAAAAAGTACTATTCCCGCGATGGGGAATCGGCTCCTTTTGAGCGTCAAGCCCTAACCAAATTGAGATGGGTGGCTGGTGATAAAAAACTGGGAAAAGAGGTTGAAAACTACAGGGATTCCTTTGTATATAGTGGTCAACCCTGGGATTTGTCAAAGGCTCTTCATTTGCGGTATCGGCAAATGAAGGAATTGGTTAAACCTGGGACTGTAAATATGAAATACAGTCCGGGAGGGGTCGTTGATATTGAGTATTCCGTTCAATATCTTCAAGTGATCCACGGAAAAAATTTTCCCGAGATTCGAACCCCATCAACTTTAGAAGCGATGAAAGGTTTGTCCGAGGTGGGGCTTATTTCAGAAACCGAAGAAGACCAGTTGAAAAAAGCCTATCTTTTTCTAAGATCTTTAATTGATAGCCTGCGGATGGTCAGGGGAAATGCCCAAGATTTGGTTTTGCCCAACCGGGAAGCGGACGAATTCAAATTCCTTGCCCGACGATTGGGATATACCGAAGGGGATTGGGAAGAGGGAGCGGAAAAACTCTATGACCTAATTTATTATCATATGGAAAGTGCACATCAATTTTTCAAAAACCGATTTGAGAAAGTTTAGAGGAGAGGGTTTCCTTTGGAAGGGCCTTTTAAGGAAACATGAGGGGGGTCAAATAGCTTACGAAACAGCCGATGAACCCTTTCGGTATGGGTTTTGTAGTTGCGGAGGAATTGATCCGATGCGGAAATTCCTTTCTGGTCTCGGTAATCCAGCCGGAGAGCACAAATCCTTAATTCAGTAAGGTCCTGAGGAAGGTTATGGGTTTGGCTTTCATGAACCATTTGTAAACGATGTTCCGCATTTCTTAAGAAAATGTATGCATGGTTTAAATCATTATAGGTTTCTTTGGAAATGAATTTTTCCCTGAGGAGTTTTTTTAGGGAGGTTTGGGTGTTGCGGTGGCAAATTTTTTTAAAATTTGAACCGAAAAAAATTTGAAGCGTTTGAACCATAAATTCAATTTCCCGGATTCCCCCGGTCCCCAATTTTACATTGGTTTGCGTCTCCCCTCTTTTTTTAATGGTATGATCAATTTTATCTTTAAGGGTTTTTACCTCTTGCAGGTGAGTCAAGGAGAATGACTTTTGGAATATAAATGGCGATACCTTTTTTAGAAATTGAAGACCCAAAATGGAATCTCCTGCAACGGGCCGAGCTTTTAAAAGGGCCAATCGTTCCCAGGTGCTTCCACGGTTTTCATAATAGGTGAGATAGGCTTTGAGTGAATTGGCCACTGGGCCTGAACGTCCTTCTGGCCGGAGCCTCAAATCAACCCGGTATAGAGTGCCCTCATTGGTGACGCCAGTCAATATCGACGTGATTTCCTGTGAAAGTTTTCTGAAATATTCATGGTGAGAAATTTTTGATTTTTCGCCCTTTGAAGTTTGGCCTGAAGTCCAACCCTCTTCTGATTCATACATATAGATGAGATCAATATCCGAGCTGAAATTTAATTCCCCGCCACCCAGTTTCCCCATTCCGAGAATGGTGAAACCCCTTTTTCTTTTGTTCGGTTTTTTTCTTAAAAAACGGGGTTCTCCGAATTGGGTTTGCATTTTCTCATCACAAATTTCATAGATTTTCTGGAGAATGGTTTCTGCCAGCATGGATAAAGCCGCGGTGGTTTTCTGAACCGAGGTTTTTTTGAGAAGGTCTCTGACCCCGATGCGTAAAAGCTCCTTCCGCTTAAAAATGCAAAGTGTTTCTATTTTTTTTTCCCTGGTTTTTAAAATCCTTAAAGAAGAATTTAAGTCGTTTTCCAATGCAGTTTTAGATTTTTCCTCTTCCATTGTTTTGGGGTCTGCGATCCAATACAGATAGGTGGGATTTCGGATTAAAATTTCGGTTAGGAAAGGGCTGCTGGATAGGAGTTTTGCCAATAGCCAAAGGGTAAAAGGGGATGCCTTTAAATACGAAAAAAAATTGGTTTTATTATAGGTTGCCCTGACGAACCGTTCAAAAAAATTTAGGGCCTGGTCCGGGTCTGCGGATTTTGAAAAGGAATCTAGAAGGTCTTCAATGACTTCTGCCAATAGGTATCGGGTTCTAGGTTCATCGGCGATGATTTGGAGATTGTTATCAGCCTTTTTTATTTCCTTAAAACCGAAAGGGGCCAAAATAGATTGCACCTGTTCGGGTTTTAATGCCGGGGATAACAGAAGATCCTTTGGTTTTAAATTTTCCATTTATATTTTTGTTTAATGGTTTTTTTTTAAAAGGTTCTCGGGGTTAAGAGTGGTTATTAGCGGCTCCCGAATTTAGTATCATTAACGTTCCCCTTTACCAGGAGCTCAGTGGTTTTGAGCATTTTTATTTAACCCAAAAGGTAATGATGAGGCAAAATGCCTAATTTTAGCCCATTCTGTCTAATTCTGGTCCAAAACTTGACCGGTTGGTAAAGGATGTAACAGTTGAGATTAGAAGGAAATTCTATCATTATATAGGGGATTGATCCAATAGAAACCGCTGTTTTACTTTTTTTAGCGAACAGACCCAGCGTATGAAAACCCGCCCAAAAATGATGACGGTGAAGGAAGTTGCCGGTTATCTTTCTCTTAGTGTAAAAACCATTTACCGGTTGGTGGAGGAAGGGACCATTCCCGCTTTTAAGATCGGGGGTCAATGGCGGTTTGAATAAAATAGTCTTGATAATTGGATTTCCCATCGAATAAACCAGGAAATAAAAGGAAAAAAAGAGAAAGTGCCTTAGTTTTTTCCGAATTTTTCTCCCCTTTATCGGAAAAAACGAAATTTTTTTTAATAAATTGATTCTGCTCTTTTGGGGAGTTCCCTCATTTCAATTTTTCTAACAAGTTGCTTCTTTCCTGAATGTGCACTTGAAATACGATTTTTGATCACGTGGTGCAACCTTCGTAAAATCCACTGAAGTTTATAATAAAAACCACCGATAAATGAGATGGACTGGATTGTCTTTTTTCAACAGATTTGTTTGCGAAAAACAAGGGTTTCATTTCATGAATGACCGTCCCTTAAAGCTCTTGGTTATTGAAAATAAAGATCAAAACCCCCGGTTGGTGGCAGATGTACCGGATGAGTTTGGGGTTGCCTTATTTGATCTGCATTGTACGGATCGACTTTCCAAAGGCCTCCTTCAGCTAAGGGATGATGATTTAAGCGTGATTTTACTTGATCTGGCTTTACCCGATTCCCAAGGGTTTGAAACCTTTCGGAGTGTTCATTCCCAAGCCCCCAATGTTCCCCTCATTGTGCTGGTGCCATCGGAATCTGAAGAATTAGCTACAAAAGCGGTTGAGGCTGGGGCCCAGGATTTTATCCTAAAAGAACAACTCAATACCTGTAGTCTCATCCGAACCATATTTTATGCCACCGAGCGAAAAAGGGTGGAGAAGCGATTATCTCAATTGGTGTATTACGATGGTCTGACCAACCTTCCCAATCGTATTTTATTTGTTGATCGACTCAGTCAAGCAATAACCCGAGTGGCCTGGCATAAGCGCTTGGTGGCGGTCATGTTTTTAGACCTTGATCACTTCAAGCGGATCAATGATACCTTGGGACATAAAATTGGCGATTCTCTTTTGAAAGCTGTTTCTGCTCGCTTGACTTCATGCTTGCGTGTGGGGGATACGGTGGCCCGGATGGGAAGTGATGAATTTACGATTATTCTGGCGGATGTGGCCCGTTCTCAGGATGTGGCCCGGTTGGCGGAAAAAATAATTGATCTGCTTTCAAAACCCTACTTGATTGAGGATCGGGAACTGTTTGTGACCGCCAGTATCGGAATCAGTCTTTATCCGATCGATGGTGATGATGCCGAGGCCCTTTTGAAAGGCGCAGAGGTGGCTATGTTTCGAACCAAAGAACAAGGACGAAACAATTTCCTTCATTATTCACCGGTCATGAATGTTCAAGCTTTTGAACGGTTGGTGATGGAAAATAGTCTTCGGCATGCATTAAACCGAAACCAGTTGCTTCTTCATTACCAACCCCAAGTGGATCTTTATTCAAAGAAGATTACCTGCATGGAGGCTTTAATTCGTTGGAATCATCCTGATTTAGGGATGGTTCCTCCAGCCAGTTTCATTCCGATTGCCGAAGATACGGGGTTGATAATACCCATCGGGGAATGGGTCCTCCGGACCGCATGTGCCCAGAACAAAGCATGGCATGGGGCAGGAAATCCCCCTATTCGTGTGGGGGTCAATTTGTCAATAAGGCAATTTCATCAACAGGACTTAGTCCGTATGGTGGCACGGGTCTTGGAAGAAACCGGGTTGCAACCCCAATTCCTTGAACTGGAATTAACTGAAAGTATTATGGAGAAGGCCGAGGAAACGGTGAAGACCCTTTGTCACCTAAAGGACCTTGGCATTAAAATCTCCATTGATGATTTTGGTACGGGGTATTCCTCCCTCAGTTATTTAAAGCGTTTTCCGATTAGCCGGTTAAAAATCGACCGGTCTTTTGTCAACGATTTGGCCAAAGATCGCGATGATGAAGCCATCGTCCGCGCCACCATCACTTTGGCCCACAACCTGAATTTGAAAGCCATTGCGGAAGGGGTTGAAACCGAGGAACAATTACACATTTTGGGGTCACTGGGGTGTGATGAAATTCAAGGGTATCTATTTAGTCCGACGCTTCCATTGGAAAAAGCCACCTTTTTATTATCGGAGAGGAAGGAATTAAAAATTCCAATACAGTCCATATAAAATTCCCAATACCCCTTTCCATTTTAAAATAGTAAGGAAGGGAAACATTTAAAAAATGAATATTGTTTGGGAAATGAAAGAATGTTATTTGGCTCGGAAGGAAAACCGCGCGAGTGGGCGAACGAGGGTCTCCTTCCGTTAGCGGAAAAGGAAAAAACGTAAATTTATGAGCATTAAAAATATGGCTCATCGTGGAAGTGAGTGGGTAAATTTTGTCATTACCCGCCTGTCCGGCGGGCACTTGCAGGCAGGGGAAAGCGGAAATCCAGGCCCTTCCCGTCATTCCCGCGAAACCTGTCCTCGAATGCCTCTATCGGGGAG
>DASWJH010000052.1 GCA_036397255.1 Nitrospiria bacterium | reverse complement strand
ACAGGACCGTGCGTAATGATTCTACCATCGCCTACAAGGGCAAGCTTTATCAAATCCAACAGACCACAGGGAGAAAAAAGCTGATCGTACAAGACAGACTCGATGGATCCATGTGGATCATGGATGGGGACAAAAGCCTTGTCTATCAGGAAATCACCTGCAGGCCTATCAAGGCCCGTGAAACAGCTGCAAAAGCATTTACCCTTAAAAAGGCCTATAAACCTTCTATGTCTCATCCTTGGAAGAGGATGGGGTATTTTCAAAAGGAAAAAACAGAACAAACAAAACGGCTTTACGCGACGGACTCAACAGCATGAAGAAGACAGCGGGAGCAACAATGTCCTCAAGGAGCACTCCCAGGGGGGATACCAAGTATGGATGCTCGTGACATCGTCGATTGTAGGGCAATTGTGAAAGACCCTTTTAATAGAAAACCCCAACAACAGCTCCCTTTTTATATGCAGGGGTTTGATCCTCAAAAAAATGACTCACTTGTTTTTCACATCTTGTCTCAATTAGAAAAAAAATGACATTTCGTTTACCTAAAAACCGGACATTTCTACTTTGGAAAGAATAGGACATTTCTATTTTGGTTTGACAAAAATTTTTCCATGCCTTGACCAGGAACTGGAAATAAGCGTATCTTTGATCCAAATCAAATTTTAGAAAGGTTACCCAATGTCTCAAATGTCCAACCCAAAACACACCAATCGGCTCATTGAAGAAACCAGCCCTTACCTTCTCCAACATGCCCATAATCCGGTTGACTGGTATCCCTGGGGGAAACAGGCTCTTCAAAAATCAAAGGAAGAGGATAAGCCTATTCTTCTGAGTATCGGGTATTCCTCCTGTCATTGGTGCCATGTCATGGAACGGGAATCTTTTGAAAACGAAGAGGTCGCAAAAATCATGAATGACCACTTTATTTGCATTAAGGTAGACCGGGAGGAAAGGCCCGACCTAGATGAGATCTATATGGCCGCCACTGTGGCCATGAACAACGGACAAGGGGGCTGGCCCATGACGGTCTTTTTAACCCCCAAACAAGAACCTTTTTTTACAGGCACCTATTTTCCTCCGGAGAACCGTTATGGCCGCCCTGGATTTAGTACCGTCCTTCAAAAAATTGCGGAACTTTGGAAAAATGATCGTGATGGTTTAGTCCAACAGGGACAATCCTTAACGGAACACCTTCGCCAATTATCGATTTCCGCCCCCTTTCAAAGCGTAGGGACCAAAGAAATCGACCAGGCAGCCAATCAACTTTCAAGAGAATTTGACCCTACCCATGGAGGGTTCGGAAACGCCCCTAAATTTCCCCCTTCTACAGCCCTGTCACTTTTACTGAGGGTCTATCGAAGAACCCAGGATGCTTTTACCCTCAAGATGGTTAAGACCACATTGGATGCCATGGCCAAGGGTGGAATGTACGATCAAATTGGTGGGGGCTTTGCGAGATATTCAACCGATGACCGATGGCTCGTCCCCCACTTTGAGAAAATGCTTTATGATAACGCTTTACTGGCAAAAATCTATTTGGAAGGTTTTCAAGTTACCCAGGATCCTTTATATCAAAAAATTGCCAGGGAGACACTGGATTATATTATTCGAGAAATGACTTCCCCAGAGGGCGGATTTTATTCCTCCACCGATGCGGACTCCGAAGGTGAAGAAGGAAAGTTTTTTGTTTGGAGCCCCTCGGAAATCAAGCAAATCCTGGAAGAAAAGGATGCCCTTTATTTTTGTGCCTTTTATGACATCACCGAACCGGGAAATTGGGAGGGGAAAAACATTCCGAACACCCCAAGATCCATTGAACAGGTGGCTTCCCAGGTAGGAACCACTCCGGAAAAGTTAAGAACCTCACTGGACTCGTCCCGGGAAAAGGTCTACCAAGCACGTCTCAAGCGGATTCCCCCCGGGTTAGACGATAAAATTCTCACCTCTTGGAACGGTTTAATGATTGGAGCAATGGCAGAGGGGGCCCGGATTCTGGGTGATCAAAAATATTTAAAAGCAGCGGAAGGGGCCGCCAATTTTATTTTGAAAAATCTAAAAACCCCGGAAAACCGTCTTCTTCGAACCTTCCGTTCAGGCAAAGCCCATCTCAATGGGTGCCTGGATGATTATGCATATTTTTGTGAGGGACTCATTGACCTTTACGAGGCAGGGGGGAATGTGGCCTGCCTAAAGGAAGCAACGGGACTTGCTGAACGGATGATGACAGATTTCTCCGCAGGAGATGAAGGGGGATTATATAATACCTCCAGTAATCACGAACAACTCATCATTCGCCACAGAGAAGGCTATGATGGGGCAACCCCCAACTCCAATGCCACCGCGGCACTCTCCATTGCCAGGCTTTCCTTCCATTTGAATCGGGAAGATATGAGGAAAATGGCCATTTCCTCGGTCACCGCCTATGGAAAAACCATTGAACGCATCGCCCGGGCCTTTTGTAAATCCCTTGGGGTTGTTGATTTGCTCTTGGAAGGGCCTGTTGAAATCGCTTTGGCAGGTGACCCAAAAGATGAAAAAACCCAAACCCTAAAAAAGGAAGTCAATCGAATCTATTTACCCAATCGAATTTTGGCTCACACCCACCCTAATGAAAAATCCAAAAAAAATGATTCACAACTTCCCCTCCTAGAAGGGAAGGGGCTTGTTGAGGGCAAACCCGCTCTCTACATTTGTTATGACTTCACCTGCCAAACTCCCATTACGGACCCTGAAAAGGTAAAACTCCACCTTGATGCTCAGACAAAGACCTTGATTGAAAAAAGACAAACAACCCTTTAACCCATATACCCGTAATTAGTTGCAAATTTTAGCGCAAATAAATTGTCATACACGAGAAGCTTGTTCCCTACCCTTAAAGCGGGGCGCAGGTATCCAGTAAAATCAATGGATTCCCACTTAAGAACTGGGGGAATGACGCTACGTTTAATTTTCTCAAGCAAATAATAGATGGAAACAAAAAGAGAATGGACGATGATTTCTTAGATGAATCAGATCATAGTTTAGAAACCGGAAACTCCTACTTCTGTGCATATTGCGGGGAACCCAATGAAGTCATCATTGATGATCCCACTGCGCATCATTATAAAGTCGTAGAAGATTGCTCGGTTTGCTGCCGACCGAACGTGGTTCATTTTCAACAAGAAAACGGCAATTGGGACACCTGGGCCACTCCCGAGAATGAATAAATCCACCCTTTTTTTATAGAAAAAAGTTGACCAGGCCAACAAAAATAAAGTATCATTGGGAGTTTATTTTTCAATTCTTAGTCTAGGGCAGACTAAAAAAGAAAGGATGTTGAAATGCCGGTGTTAATTAGAAAGTACAAACTCCCCTCGGGGCAATCAAAGGAAGATCGGATTATTGAAGCAGATCGGATTGAGCGCTATTTAGGAATGTTCGGCCGAGATACGGCCAAGCAGCTTAACGATGGGCAAAAAGTTACAATTGATAAAGATGAGTGGCAGCTCCTTCCTTAAACCCTCCTCGCAACCAACACTTCCGAACTGATTCCAAAAGAGGAAATGATCCCATGGTGGTGAACCTGCCCCTCCTGGGGTGAAAGGTATTCCTTTATCCGAATGGGCCTGCGATAACTTCGAATATTCGGTTAACTCCTCATCCAAGGCCGGATTTTCATAAAAACCTTGGGCATCTTGCTTGGCTCCGAATCGTTCATAAAAAGTTTTCGCTTCTTCGTATGTGAGGAAAGGGCTCGGATGCCTTGAAAATTTGGTGATTTACTATACCTTTGGTTTAAACGGAATATATTTTTCTAACCAAAATAAACCCATTAAAACAATCCAAAAAACCAATGCATTGAGAGTAATAAAGAAAGAGGAATCCACCTGGGTGGGGTTAAAAGCCCACACTGACCTATCCGGGACAATGTCCGTTACATGCCATTGCCCTTTTAAAGCCGAACGGACATATCCCCCCAATCCCATGATCCAACTGATTACCAAAGCAAGAAAAATCAACGTGATATTCCCTCTTGAAGGAATCATTCCCCACTGTTTCTGTTTGGAAACAGGACTCAACTTGGAGACAGAAACTTTTGTGATCCCAATACCGATCAGCATGACGGAAATGGTTCCTACAGTCATGGGAAAAGTCAACCAAGCCCTGACATCCGGGGAGGCCCCAAACCCATAGGCACCTAAAAATATCATAAAGAAGACCGCTGAAAGAAAAAGACCACCTAGGATCCAGTCATTTTTTAAAAAACCCAATATAGGAGATTGGAAACGGCTCCGCCAATAAAACAGGAGGGACCACCCCGCCGCCAACAGCATAGTATGGACCGCAGCCTGTTTTACAGACTCAACGCCATAACCATAGATCAAGGGATGAACCCGGCCCTCCAGTGCTCTAAATTCTTCCATTGTAAGGGCAAGGTTAGACGGGGTGATATAAACCAATAGACAAACCGCCAGAATAAAAAAGGCTGGTTTTTCGTATTTCTTATACTCTCCCTCAAGGTGGGTACAGTTAATTCTTTGCCATGTGTAGTAAATGATACCTAAAAATACCAACCCTAACAAAGAAACCAAGGTCAGCATGGCCCAGGATAATTCTCCCAAAAACAATGTAATCCCCATTTGGCGTTGGTAACCAATGATATCGTTACTTAACCAATGTCCAATATATGGAATGGAGAAAAGCCCCACGATAAAAGCCAAAAATGAAATATACCCCATCCAATCATAATATCCTTTGTCTTCTGAAGTCTTCGAAGTAATACTTTTAAAACCCGCATAAGCCGCTATTACGATTGCGGCAAAAATGACATTTGCACTTAACCGGAGAAAAAACAAGGGCATCCAAAGGGGGTTTTTGAGGGCATCCCCTTCGTTTCCCAGAAAATACCCCGCTTCATCCACCCCGGAGGGTGACAACATAAATGTGCTCCAGGAATTGGCAATATATATAATGGCTAATGCAAGACCATTTGCTAAAATACCTATACTGATATGCACAAATTTTAAAGGCCCATGGTTCATTTTCCCCCAAGAAAAATAATAAATAAACCACACTAAAAATAACCAAAGCAAATTGGCATAAACCTTCATAGAGGGTTGGAAAATTTCACTAAAATACACAAAGAAATCCCTGTAGAGAGAAAACAGACCAAAAACAATTAACCCGCCTAAGATTGCTGCAACACCTACTCCGGCGGTAACCAACCCCAGCATTTTTATGGCAAGACCATTGTAGCGACGGGCGGTCTCCGGGTCCTTAGATAGAATCCCCCCTACCTCAAAGAACAAAACTAAAATTAAGATTCCCGAAATTAAGGCTCCGAAATAAAGATGCTGTTGAGCGAAAAACCAGATAACGTTTCGGCTATTTTCGAAGGGAAAAGGAAGATTCCAACGAGGATAATCTTCGCTATTCAAAATTGGCGCCGATGCCCCTGAAACCACCCCTTCGGTCCCATAGAAAACATCCCTAGATGTATCCCCTATATCTTTTTTTATTTTGGGAGCTTCTAACTGGGCTTCTCCAACTCCAACTCCCCCCCCGATAAATTTTTCATAAGCCATTCGAAGTAGTTCCGTTGGAGGGGCGGGCAACCCTTCCCTATTGTACAGCCAAACATCAATGGCAATCATTTCATTAATGGTCAAATTAATGGGGGGTTTATGAAAGGGGGGTTCCAAACTTCCTTTTTTTCCGCTCATCTCAATTTCAAATCCCGGGACCACATAGCATGAAGGGCATATCTTTGATTCTGCCAGATATTCCATTGCCGAATTGGCTCTACCGCTTCCCGGGAAGGATTCGGTTTGAACCGTATTTTGGGTGAGAAACCCAGGTTCTTTAATTCGTTCCGCCCCCCTTTTAATAATGCCAAAAAGGTTGGGAGCTCGCTCAACCAGACGTTTTTCATCCTTTTTGAAAGCATGGCAGGCGGGACACATCCCTTTTCCTATTTCACCTTTTTTAAATCCCCCCACCTTTCCAAAAATGATCTTTTCGCCTAAATCAATCAACTCCTTGGGCCCCATTTGATTGATTGGAAGGGATTCATTACCATAGTCCTGGGCACGAAGATGGTAAGGCCATCCCAAAAACATCGAAATGGCTATAAAATAAATACACAGAAATTTTCTAGTCATAAAAAGATCCAAAGTTAAAATGGAAATAAAATTTAATAATGCACCCGGTTTCTAATTCAACGTTAAAAGAACTTTTCTACACAAAATCGGAAATGAATGAAAAAGTTTTGGACTCAGACCAATAGGACACCCCCCAGGGAGACCTCCCCTCGACAAATCCCACATGTCCTCCTTTTGAAGGAAAGCATCCGGTCAACCATTTTGATTGTTCAATAACTTTCCTAGGAAGATAGGATGTAGGCAAAAATGGGTCATCTTGAGCGCTAATCAATAAAGTCGGGACCTGAACCTCTCCTAAAAATCCCATTGAACTGCTGCTGACCCAATAATCTTTCCCATCCTTAAAACCATGAATGGGTGCGGTTACCTCATTATCAAATTGAGCAAAAGAGAAAATTTTTGAAACCTGTTTGGGATCAACCAAACCGGGATACTTCCTCTCTTTGGCCAGTGTTTTTTCTCTCAGCGTTTTAAGGAAAACACTTCCATAAATCCGATTAAACCCTTGATCAATCCGTCTAGCCGCGACAGCAAGGTCAAAAGGGACAGAAATCGCTGTCGCACCTTGAACTTGAGGCGGAACCTTTTTCCCCTCTTCCCCTAGCCATTTTATTAGAACATTCCCCCCTAAGGAAAAACCGATCAAAAAAAAAGGACTGTTTGGAAACCGCTTAATGAGCTGGCCCACAACCCATTTTAAATCCGTCGTCTCCCCCGAATGATAAAACCGTTTTTGACGGTTGATCTCTCCGCTGCACGATCTAAAATTAAGGGCCACCCCTCTCCAACCCAATTGGGTCACCCATTTGAGCATTCCTAACACATATTTTGCCCGTGAAGATCCCTCCAACCCATGGAGAAGAAGTATGGTGGGTGTTTTTATATTCTCTGTTTTTGGGTGGTTTGTTTCTGTAAAATCTAGGTCTAAAAAATCATCATCAGGGGTTTTCCATCTTTCCCTTTGAATGTTCACTGTGGGTGTTTTTCCGAAAACTCTCCGCCAAATCGTTTGAGAATGCCGGCCGTGGCACCACCACGCAGAAGAAAACTCTGTTAACTCCTTTGAATCTTCCAATGAAAGAGCCTTCAACCATAAAAATTTTTTGGTAAGGGTTTTCAATTCATGGAAAGAAAAACAATTATCCATTTATTTCACACCCGCACCGATAACCAATTCGCAAGGGCCCTTAAACCCAGGGCTCTCCCAAAATTTTCCCAATTCCCGTTCAATTTCTTTCCAGGTTTCCTCTCGCTCTATTTCGTTTAGGTCTGCCATCATTTGATGCAAGGCACCGAAAGAATCTTTTTCAAAAGCAACACACTCTGAGGGAGAAGATAATTTTAAAGGCGCAAGAAGGTTCCTTGTTTCAACCTCTCGAAAACCCGATTTTTCAAAGGCACTTTTAAGGGACCCCCGCCCGCCTAAGCTGAAGGGACCGGGCTGCCCGGGAAGGGGGGAGGAAGTTGGGCGCGCCTCCGAATAATCGAAATAGGTAGGGGGAAAAAATTATTATTCTCCGGTGTTGAATAAACAATGGCCGCCACTCTCCCGCCAGGCTTTAATACCCGCCGTATATCGGTTAAGGCCTTTTGTTGATCAGGAAAATAAATTAAACCCACTCTGGAAATAACCGCATCAAAGGAACTCTCCGGAAGCGCGCTTAGATCTTCCCCCTCCATCACTTGGGTTTTAACATTCGAAATTCCCTCCTCTCTGGCAACTGATGCTGCAAATTGGAGGATATTAGATGAAATATCGGTGGCAAGAATTGAACCCCTGGATTCAACCCGGCGCGCAGCGGTTAAGGTTTGCTCTCCCGCCCCAGCGGCAATATCAAGCACCTGACTTCCTTCCTTTACTCCTGCCATGTCCAACATCAGCTCAGTTGCTTGTCCCAACCCCTTATTTAAAACAGGGCCCCATCGGTGCCAGGCTTCTGCCGCTGTTTGCCATTGCTCTCTTGTTGTTTCTTTATATTTCACAGGATCAAATTTCGGTGTTTGTTGTTTCATTAATAATACCTCTCATTTAGGTTTTTAATTAGAAACAACTGTGACTTTCCCAAAGGTTAAATAAAGAAACTTAACAAGCATGATGGGGTTAATGCAAGTCCTTTTGGGAAGGGTTCCCATAAAAAGGAATTAGAAAAACGACTCTACTTGGTCTCACAGTTTCAATACCAGATTTCCATCCGAAGGCCTTTTGAATCATTAGGGGGTTTTTGGGGAAACCGTTTCGCTTGCCCCTCCATGATCCGAAATGCGGTTACGGCCAAGGCATGGGCATCGATTATATCATCAAAGAAATAATTGGGGTCTTTTGTTGCTATTAAACCCCTCTCTAGATCTGGAAAGAACGGGAATAAAACCCTTATCCGATCTTTTCGCCCGTGAATGGTTTTCTTGTTGTGCTTCATCGGCCCCCCTTGTAACCCTTTAAAAACCGCCTCCGGGTGGGCTTCAAAAATTTCTTCTTGTAAAACGGGAGTCATTAATTGATCCACTTCACGAACCTTTGGAATGATATGAAACGCCTGGATGGTCATTCCCAAGCCCCGTACCTGAGAAAACTTCTTTGCGGAAAGGATTTTTCGAATGGGAGGGGAGAAAATGCTGCTGGCCCGAGGTCGCCCTAGAAAAAGCCTGGCTAAACGATCACATTCCCGTCCGCCTGAAACCGGCTGATCCAAAAGTCCGATGGGAATATCAACCGCAATGGCCCTTGGCGAGGGTTTGATTTGAAGAACTTCTTGAAATGATGAGCAAACCGTCCAATGGGTTTTTTGAACCTTTTTCCCGTTAAAGTTAACCAAAACAACGAACCAACCCCCACGACAACCATCTACTCCCGCGACCCAAGGCACGACAAATCCTTACACCTTCTTTTTGAAAATAAAAATTAAACCAGTTCTTTCCAGGGAGCCTCTATATCCAGGAATTGAAGCTTGTTCTCAAATTCTTCACGTTCTCTGTTGCGCTTTAAATTTCCTTCCCCAGAAAGCCACCCGTATTTAATAGCGAGTTCAACGGCTTCTTTTTTCTTTCCACCAGAAATGACCTTCATCAAATCCAATTCTAACCGGGAAAAGGCCATGGATTGAAACCGGTAATCTAAAAAGGCCTCCCACACAAAAGGACACCATTTACTAAGAACCTCATATCCAATGGTATTCGCATAACTTCGGATTTCATACTGAGCGTGATCATCCATTCGAAGGGCCAGAAAATGGATCAGGTTGTGAAGATCAATTTTCCAATAGGATTCGGTATAGGTAGATAAAAGAAGGTCCTTTCGTGCCTGCTCTCTGGCAATGCCTGCTTCCAAGCGTTCTTGATAAACTTTCCAAGAGGTTTGATATAACTCCTCTTCACGTTGGGTGAACTTCCTGCCCATCTCTTCATTGATAAAACCTTCGCTACCCTGCTTATTCCCCGAAGCTTGAAGCCGCCATTCGTTAGCTGGTGTTTTTTGGGCCGTATCAATTGCAATGGAATACCGGGTTGAATACTCATTTACATTAGCCGTTCGATGCCGTATCCATTGCCTCCAGCAGTCCATTGGAACTCTCACATGAAATTTAATTTCGCACATCTCAAAAGGGGTTGTATGGTGATGGCGCATTAAGTATCGAATCAGGCCCCGGTCCTCGCTTACTTTTTTGGTTCCTTTTCCATAGGAAACCCTTGCCGCTTGAACAATGGATTCATCCGAACCCATATAATCCACCACACGAATAAATCCATCATCCAACACCTTAAAGGGGACCCCTAAAATCTCATTCAAAGCTTCCGATCGTGGCCTTTGGAGTTTTTCCGCTTCTTCCGACATATCTGCCCTCTATTAAAATTAAAACTCCAGGGATTAATAGGTTATCATCATTGCAAAAACACGTTTTAATTTCAAGTAAAAGGTTAGAAACAAAACACAAAAATAATTTTGCATAGTCAACGGTTTTTTAAAGGGTGAGAGGCCTCCCAAAAACCTACCGTTGACATAGGGAAAAGAGGAAGATTATCATGTGAGTGTGAAAAGGGAACTACTATGATTGTTCAACACACCAACATTTTGAAAGACCTGAATAAAAACGCCACCTTAACAGAAAAAGTCTGTTTTATTCACGGGATTTTAAAAAAGCGGTTTGGGCTGATTGACCGGATAGCTGTGGTAATTTATGACCCCAAAACCGATATGCTGAAAACTTTTATTCACAGTGGCGGAGAAGATCCCCTCCTTCACTACCAAGCGCAACTTAAGGATGTGGCATCCTTACAAGAAATCGTAAAAACCCGAAACCCCCGAATCATAAGTGACTTGAGTATATTCTCGGAAGGGAAACAGGGGCATACCCGAAAAATCCTTGAAAAGGGTTTTCAGTCCAGTTACACACTGCCGATGTTTTTGAATGGTGAATTTTTTGGTTTTACATTTTTTGATTCTTTTCAAAAAAACGCATTTCTACCCGAAATTCTTGATGAGTTCGACCTTTTTGCCCATCTTATTTCCCTCACCATCATTAATGAACTTACCACCATACGAACCATGCTGGCCACGGTGAAGGCCGGCCGTGACATGACCTCCTACCGGGATCAGGAATTGGGAGCACACCTGGACCGAATCGCACACTATTCAAGGCTGATCGCAAGAGAGTTGGCAGAAAAGTACAAATTTGATGATGAATTTATCGAACACCTGTTTTTATTTGCCCCTCTTCACGATATCGGTAAAATCGGAATACCCGATTCGATTCTCCAAAAGGAAGAAAAACTCAATGCGGAAGAATTCGAAGTTATGAAAACTCACACCGAGAGAGGAAAAGACATCATTGACACTATGTTAAAGGATTTCGGCCTGGATACCTTTAAGCATATCGATATCCTACGCAATATCGCAGAGTATCATCATGAAGCCTTCAATGGGGCCGGCTACCCCCACGGGATTAAAGGAAGAGAGATCCCTGTCGAAGCACGCATCATTGCGGTGGCAGATATTTTCGACGCATTAACCAGTCGGCGGTCTTATAAAGAAGCCTGGTCTAATGAAGAAGCGTTTACCATGCTTCAGGAACTGGCAGGATTGCAACTGGATAAAAACTGCGTGGAAGCCTTAATCAAAAACGTGGATGAAATAGAAAAAATCCAAAAACTCTTCAAAGATAGGCAAAACGGCTCGAATATCGAATCTTAACCACCAAAAAAACCACCTGAATTTACGCAAAATATTTTTAGCAACCCATTCCAATTTATAAATTCGGTTTTATTGAGTTCTTGCTGGAAGTGTCATTGACTTATAATACTTGGAAATGTAGATTACAATCAGAAATTACCCTTTTGGGAATGCTAAATAGCCGTATGAGGAAATATCAACAAAATATTTGACCCATTCTCCCCTTCTTGAATCAGTAATGAAACCACTTCTTGCTGTTCAACCGGCATACAGACATGATAACCAAGAAGCAAGCCCTAAGTTTGCTGGATCCTGTTTTAGATTATGGGTTAAAAATCATTTTCTTACTGCTGCACATTGTCTTGAAGGGATAGAATCTACCGATATAAGCGTTTTCGACTATGTACAGGAAAAATACTTGAAGTGTCACAAAATATATACACATCCGCATGCTGATCTGGCGATAATTGAAGTTGAAGGGAGAGGTGCCGACCAACTGGAAAATTTCAGGCTTACCGATGTAGATTTTTCTTTTGGAGAGAATGTTCATTGCTTTGGTTGGTTAACTGAGGAGGACAATTTAAAGCTTCCAGCACGCGTCATTGGAGGAATTATTCAGCGTCCCTTCATTCACAGAGAAGGTAAATATGAAACACCAGCTCTCGAATATTCGTCACCCATTCCAAAAGGAATGAGTGGCGGCCCTGCTTTCAGCGCCCGTTACAATGACATTGCTATCGGGGTGGCCATTGGAACTATAAAAAGCTCTGTGGTGGTTTCTGAATATACTGATTATGAAGATGAAAAAAAGAAGGAGAGCGAAAAAATATCTGAAATTGTTCGGTATGGGGTCATCTTAAGACTCTTTGAGCTTCGTGAATGGATTACGGAAACCCTGCCTAGGAGCAATCAGCAATAAGCAATATCGTAATGAGTCATTTCCACCGATTGCTTACGCGACGGTTGGATTACACGTTATATATTCTTTCTATCGGTAATTAACAATTCTCTAGATTATTTAAACCTGAACTTTAGTTAGGTGTTACCTTTAGGTTTTAGGGAGAAAATATTCGATTAGTTTTATTTTATATTTTTTTTATTGAACCTTTAATTAAGGATTTTTCGCACTGAGCTGGGCCGCGAGGGCCTGCTCTTTCTCGGCTTCGGGGATCATTCCTTTGCGTTGGTAAAACATGGAAAGGCTGGTATGGGCAAGGGGGTCATCGGGGTTACATTCAACGGCTTTTTTTGCGGCTTCGAGGGCGCCGTCTAAATTCCCCTGCCGCTCATAGATATGGGCCAAAGATTGGTGAATATCCCCAAAGTTAGGATCTATTTCTAAAGCTTTTTTAAATTCCGCAATGGCGCCTTCAAAATCACCTCCGTTGAATTTTCCCATTCCGTTTTTGTAAAAATCCATTTTGCTCGGTCCCATGTTTTATCCCTTTTTAATTAAAGTCTTAGATTTCTCGTTTCACTCGAAATGACATCCGCTTTGGAACACAACTCCACCCCCCACCTTCCCTCCCGCCATCAAGGGTTGAGGATTTTAGGAAGAGGAATTTTCAATTTAAGAAAAACGCCGGGCGTCCTGATTAGCGTAGGCGGTCACGGCCGAATTGGCTTTTCTCCTCGTTTTTAGTTTTTCGAGGATCTCTTCAATTTTCTTGGCCGGAAGGGTACAGGTCATCTCGCTGGGAGACATGCCGGTTCGTACACGGCTGAGCATACATCCTGTGCTAATTGCGACTTTTCCCTGCTCTTTGGACATGGGAATGATGTGGCACTGGGGCTTTCCGGCCACTTCAATATCATTAAACGCATCATGGATAGCCATGGCCTGCATGCCATTGATTCTCAATAAAATCACATCGGGGTCGACTGGGGTTTGTGGCAGGGGAGCATAAGTTATAAAATTAGGACGTTCCTGGATGACAGGAAGGGCCATTGCCTCTTCAGGGGTTACCCATTCGGATTCCACCAGTTTCTGAACATCCTCATTGGCCATTACTTCTTCTAAGGTTTTTAATCCGTGGGTCACGCTCCCCACACTGCAATTGTAATGGTCTTCCGGAACGGTGGTAAAAGCCTTTTCAGACCCATCCATCCAAAACACACAACCTGCGGGCACCCTTCCCGTCCGTCCATCTTGAGAAGCATCGGGCATGGATCCTTCATGAAAAGGAACCCCTTGGGGGGCATCATTAGAAAAAGAAATGGCCAAGGGAGTAATCTGTAAACCCAACGCTTCACGAAGTTGCTTATTCACATCGCTCCAATTTTTCATTACCCTGATCTCCTCTCACATTTAAATGATTGCCGGGAAGGATTGATTATATAGGTTGTATTCTCTCTAAATCAACCACCCTTTTTCCAATTTATTCCGCTCAGAAATTTAATTAAATCCAAGCTCCTCTTTTAAAAATTCTTTCTTCCCGATTCCCCCGATAAAGCGGACAAATTCTCCATTTTCAAATAACCCCAGTGTCGGCAGATGGAGGATCTCAAATTCTCCTCTCACCAAAGGGTTATCATCCACGTTGATTTTGACAATTTCTAATATATCCCCTATTTCATCCTTTAATAGAATCAATTCCTTTTCAAGTCCTTTACAAGAAGCACACCTGGGAGACCAAAAATCTACCAGAACTTTTCCCTTTGCTTTGATTACGTGCACCTCAAAGGAATCATCATCAATTTCAAAAAGGGTTTTCTCCAAAGGTTTTAACCCGTCGCCTTATAAATTTATTTCGGCTCATCGTGGAAGTGAGTGGGTAAATTTTGTCATTACCCGCCTGTCCGGCGGGCACTTGCAGGCAGGGGAAAGCGAAAATCCAGGCCCTTCCCGTCATTCCCGCGAAGCCTGTCCTCGAATGACTTTATCGGGGAGCGGGAATCCAGAAGATGTTGATTTTTTGAATCCTGGATTCCTGCCTGCCGGCAGGCGGGCCAGATAAAACCATTCGGGAATGACGAACTGGATTTTGCAGGAACCTCTAATACTTCAAAGGCTTCAACCACAGAATGACTTTGACTTGACCCTTGCCCTGTATAGACCTTAAACACTTTTTAACAATTTTTACCCACTCGATTACACGAAGACCCAAAATTAAGAGTGTGCTCAGTCTCATTCTATTTCTCCTTTTTAAAAAGTTTTTGGTAATTTTATCCCTTCTTAAGAAAACCTTTCCCTATGTTCTCACAACCCTTTTGCATTTCCATTCTTTCCCCTTTACCCCTCCCCCATACCCAAACTGGGTTGGCCTATTCCTCCTCCCTGGGCATCTCCATTTTTAACCGGCTTTTAAATACTGCTCGGATAATTGAGACAATCTCTTCTGGAACTCATCCAGTTTTTCCTTCCCGATCTTTTCAAAATCCTGAGACTCAAAACGCTTTAATAGTCCTTCTTGATCCTCTTCTGAAAGCAATTGGTCTGCTAATTTGTAGAACACCTTCTCTTCTTTTTCCAAATGGCGGTATAGAAAGTCCAAATAATTCAGGGTGTAACCTACCAGGCCGGATAATCCCGGATGTTTTTTTTCTTTATATTTAAAATGGTTTTCCTTCATTTTTTCGATATAAATTTTCAGGGTCGCATGATCCTGAATGATCGCACCAATGGTTTTTCCATCCTTAAAACCCCCGGCTTTTTCAATTGCAGGCAAAAGCCCCTTCTCCTCTTTTTCATGGTGTCCCTTGTATGAATAAATGTCTAAGAACTCAATAATGTGATCTATATCTTCAGATAGGACCTCTTCTCCTTGGTTTATTCTTTGACAAACCTTCTTTGCGATGTCGCCGATTAAACGAATGTTTTCGTGTTCTATTTTTAATTGGTCAACAAATACGCCCATCGATTGCCCTCCTTTTAATTTGATTATTCACTTCCCAAATAAATCCGGTTTTATCATTGAAAAAATTAAACGTCATCCCATCCTAAACCGGCTTAACTTTTTATATGATTCTAAAGAAACGAAATTGTCGTTATTTAAAACTGCTCCATTTTTTATAAATTTCCTTTGGGTCTGATGTATTTTTTTTCCATTTTTTTTTGTGAAAGGGTTCCGATCAAACGATTGGGAGAACCCCAATCACTCCAGTAAACCCCTTGAACGGATAGAACCAAAAGAGAAGAAGGATTTTTAAAAGGTAATTCTTCTAAAATTCCCCTTGAAAAATTAACGGGAACCATTTTTTGGTATTCCTCTTCAACAACTCTCCTCTCTTGGGTCGTTCCAATCCCTTTTCCCATCCTTTGGAAGGATTCAAAAAGTTGGGGAAATGCCCCTTTAACAATTTCTAAAAGCGTTTTGGCCTTGAAGGTCATGACCAAAGTGTTCCATAACCCTCCACTTCGGACCAGTTCCCGAGCGCGGGATAAATTCGGTTTTTCAACAAACCGCGAAACTTCCCGAATGGATGAGCCCCCAAAATATTTGTCGTTTCCCACGGGCAGAATATAGCCATATTCGGTTTCCGGGTCCCCGGGTTCTACCCCTAAGAGGACTATTTTTGAAAAATTCTGTTCAACCCATCGAAAAGCGACCTCTACATAACTCATAAAAAGGGCCTCCTCCAAAACAAACTGATCGGAAGGAAATACCGAAACCACGGCATCCGGATTCTCCTTATAAATATGCATCAGAGGCAAAAGGAGACCTGGGGCTGTATCCTTGTTTTCCGGTTGAAAAATCACGGTATCCTTGGGCCGCGGGGCTAGTTGATTCACCACTTCTTGGAACCCTAAATGATTTGGATTTACAATGGAAAAGAGGAATTCGGGGAAAATCAACTTTTCCACCCGATGAAAGGTATGCTCCAGCATGGACCGCTTCCCGATAAAGTTGACGTATTGTTTAGGAAGATGGTCTCCTCGTAAATGGTAAACAAGAGATTGAAGACGTTTTCCCTCCCCCCCAGCTAAAATGATTCCGTAATGGTTTACAGAAGAACCTATATTCTTTTGGCTTTTGAATTGAAAATTGACTTGCTTTGCCTGCATAAAAACACCTCCTTCATTTCAAACAGAAATCATATAAGGTTTCCTAGGGCTTGAGAATTTTCTTCAATTCCCTATAAATTTTTATGAATTTCGCTTGGAAACATTTGCCATCAACAATCCATATTGACAACTTTTTAAGATCTTTGATTCTGGGATTTGAAAACTTTAAAAAATTTGGGGTAAGAGCAAATTACCAGGGGTAAATTTTATAAACTACTCGTAAAAATACCAGTTTTTAAAATATAAATTACGAGTCACCTTGGAGAGAAAAACTTGATTAAAATCAATAAATTATTCAAGCAGTTTCAAAATATTTAAAGGGGATTAATGACCGGCGAGAATTTTCAGAGGGATGTGAGGCCGTGCCTGATCGCATATTGGATCAATTCAGCTTTATTATGGAGTTTGAGATCCTCCATGATCTGGTTCTTGTGAAATTCAACCGTTCTTGGGGAAATATTCAACAATGAGGCAATGGCTTTTGCAGTGTGACCTTCAACCAATAATTGCAATACCTCCCTTTGACGGGCTGTGAGCTGGGAGGCGTTTTTCCCTTTCTTATGTGTACCCTCCATAAACGAATTAAGTACTTCCTTGGCAATGAGCGGTGTGACATAGGTTCGCCCCTTTTGGGCCTCATGAATAGCGGTAATCAATTCCGACGGAGCGGAATGTTTCAAAACGTAACCGGAGGCCCCCACCTGAAAAGCCCTTGTTGCGTAGGTAACATCCGGGTGCATGGTTAGAAAAATGATTTTAATCTTTTTGTTCACTTTTTTGATTTGTTCGGTTGCGTCAATTCCATTCAGCAAAGGCATTGAGATGTCCACCACGACAATATCGGGGTTAAGGTGCTTCACTGCTGAAAGAAGGGCACGGCCATCCTCCACGGTTCCCACAAGTTCCATCTCCGGTTCCAAAAGGCCCCGTAACCCTTCAACTACAATTTTGTGATCATCGGCTAACAAAACCCGAAGACGGCTCATTTCCCCCCCACTTTGATTGGAGAACAAACCTCAATGACCGTCCCCTCTCCGGGTTTTGAACGGATGGATAAATCCCCTTGGATAAGCCTCACACGTTCTTTCATACTGGCCAGACCCAGCCCCCCTTTCCCTTGTTTGCTAGATAAATCAAAACCCACCCCAAAATCATGAATTTTTAGGATCACATTTCCATTTTGGCCCTTTAGATTCACTTTTGCCTTTTGGGCACCCGAATGCTTTACAATATTCCTCAAGCTTTCTTGGGTAATCCGGTAAAAACACAGTGAGACTTCCTTAGAAAGGGTTTTGGGAACCTGTTTGTGGGAAAACCTAACGGAAACACCTTCCCTTTCCGAGAAAGCCCTGCATTCCGATTCAACGGCATAAACCAATCCCAAGTCATCCAATATGGAAGGGTGTAGGCGCCGGGATATCCCATGAACATCAGAGGATAACCTGACCACCTGGTCTTTAATTTCTCCAAGCTTTTTAGAGACGGGGTCCCGTGATGAGCCAATCTGTTTTTCTAATTTTCCAATCTCAATTGCAAAAGCCGCAAGTCTTTGCGAAAAGTCATCGTGGAGTTCCCGGGCTAAACGGCGTAATTCCTCCTCACGAACCGAGATCAGTCTTCCTGTCAAAAACCGAAGTTCCGCCTCGCTTTTTCGAAGGGCTTTTTTTCTTTCCAGAAGTGCCACCTCAGCGAGCATTCGCTCGGTAATATTTTCATGCGACATCACCAATCGAATTCCATTGGAGCTTTCGAATCGGGTCAACCGGAGTTGAAACCAACGCTGCTCCTTCGGGCTGTGACACGGGTACTCCACGCGAAAATCGTTGCGTTGACCCGTTAAAATCTTCCGGATGGCTTTTGAAACCATTTTCGCCATTTCACTTTCAAATCCGGAAACCGATTCACACAGGGTGATATAATTTTGCCCTATCCCATAATTGGGCAATTTAAAATCATTGTTTTCTGCGAAGCGACGCCATGCGGCGTTTACCCCCAAGATGGTTCCCGTCTGATCCGCAATAGCGATATGGGCTGATAAAGAATCCAGTGTCAATTCTAAAATTTTTTCGGATTTGCGAAGGGCTTCTTCAATCCGCTTCCGCTCGGTAATATCCACACCGGAGCTTAAACTGGCATTTATCTCTCCTTTTTCATCCCGTAAAACCGTGTTATGCCACACAATCATTTTTTCCTGCCCATCTTTGGTTAAGACTGAATTTTCAAAATACTCAACCGGCTGAATATGGCCTGATATCAAAGAGGAAAAAGCCCCTTTTACCTTGTCACGGATTCTTTCCGGTAAAAAATTGTCAAACCAGTTTTTTCCCACAATGTCCGACTCAACGTACCCCAGAACCTCACATCCCTTCTTATTAATGGATTTGACCACTTGATTTTTACCGATTAAAACAAAAATGGCCCCCGCCACATCAAGATATTTCTGTGCTTTACTTCGCTCTTTCTGAATTTCCTTTTCAAACCCTTTGCGATCGGTGATATCCATACAGGACCCAATGTAACCGTTAAAATGACCATTGGGGAGATAGGAGGGAATCCCGTGGTCATAAATCCACCGATACTCACCATTTTTCGAACGGAGACGATATTCCATTTGAAAACTTTCCCGGGCATCAAATGCGGCAATGCAGGTGTTCAAGGCACGATTAAAATCATCGGGATGAACCCCCTCCGCCCACCCGTTTCCCAACTCTTGTTCCATTGAACGGCCGGTAAATTCCAACCAGACTTTATTAAAATAGGTGCAACGTTTGTCAGGGTCTGAAATCCAAATCATCACCGGAGCGGTATCTGCCATCAGTCGAAACCGTTCTTCACTCTCCCGAAGTGCAAGTTCTGCTTGTTGCCGGCGTTGATTCATTCGAAGCGATTCAACCATATTTCCGCAGGTTAGCAACAAGGGCTCTAGGTAGGAGGCCATGGCCAAGTCGTACCCCCTCTGACGATTCACCAAACCAATGATTCCAACCATCTCTTGTCCATGGTAGACCGGCAACCCCAATAAAGACATGAGTCTCATTTTGCCTTCGGGTTTCTTCCCACGGGTAGAATTTTTCACCGGTTTATTAAAAATGACGGGCTGACCTGACTTTAAAACAGCCCCAGTTAGGTTTTTTAATTGATTGACTTTCATCTCGGAGGGTCCGAGACCTCCATCAAAAGCGTGTTTTTTTTCATTCCATTTAATGCCCGCCAGCGCAACCATCTTAATAATGGAACGCCCTTGGGGTTGATTTAAAACCTCCCCGATAAAACCCTTTTCACCTTGGGTAAGGTTTAAAATGGATTCCAACAACTGTTCAAAAACCTCACGGGGATTTTTCTTTGACAAGATATGTGACTGCGTCTGATTGATGACGGTTAAAAGGTCAATGCTCTGTTGAAGGGAATTATAATTTTTTCTTGGGCGAGCTCTCATGGCCGGGGAATTTCCCCCATTATTTTGTATTCGTTTGATCCGCAACGGACTGGGCGGCCTTTCTCACCTGTTCCTGATCTCCCAGGTAGAAACTCCGAATAGGCGTTAAATCATCATTGAGCTCATACACTAAGGGAATTCCCGTGGGAATATTCAATTTGACAATCTCTTCATCGGAGATGTTATCCAAAATCTTCACCAAACCCCGAAGGCTGTTTCCATGGGCCACAATGAGAACCCGCTTCCCTTCACGGACCAAAGGGGCGATGGTTTCATTCCAATAGGGCAGAAAACGATGAATGGTATCCATTAAACATTCCGTTAAAGGGATCTCCTCTTTTTTCAACTCGGCATATCTTGGATCTTTACCGGGGAAATACTCACTGTCTGGGGTCAAACCCGGGGGAGGAATATTATAGCTTCGCCGCCACAATTGGACCTGCTCGGCCCCATGCTTTTTTACTGTTTCTGCTTTGTTGAGTCCCTGAAGTGCACCGTAATGCCGCTCATTCAGACGCCAGTTACGATAAACCGGAATCCACATCAGGTCCATTTTTTCCAAAACAATCCAAAGGGTTTTAATGGCCCTCTTGAGAACGGAGGTATAGGCCAGGTCAAACGTATAACCCTCCTTCTGCAATAATTGACCTGCCCGAAGGGCCTCTTTCTCCCCTTCTCCACTGAGACCGATGTCGAACCATCCCGTAAAACGATTCTCCTTATTCCACGTGCTTTGACCATGGCGGAGCAGAACAAGTTTTTTCATCCATTTCTCCAAAATTCAAAAAGGTAAAGGATTACCTTATAAAAGGTTTTTAAAAGGTTAAAAATTCAGGCTCCAGCATGGCCCTAATAATATCACTTCTTGAAACGATCCCCACTAATTTTCCATGCTGTGTCACCGGAACCCGGATGATATGATATTCCTGAAGCAGTTTTTTTGCCTCATCAATAGAGGCTTCTACATCAATGGCAATGGGCGTGACCGACATAATATCCTTCGCTTTAACGTCTTCTAACTGTTTCCCGGACAACTGGACTCTTAGAACATCTGCCTCGGTAACAATTCCTCGGACGGAGCCATCCCGTTCCACTACAGGCATTCCGCTTATACCGTTGTTGACCAATTTGAAGGCAATATCCCGAACCGACGCTTCAGGGGTAGTGGCAATTACTGGCCTTTGCATAATTTGAACCGCTTTCATTTAAAGCACTCCTTTTTTGGATTAAGGATTGGGTAAATTCCTTTTAGGGTCTTCGTGTAATCGAGTGGGTAAAAATTGTTAAAAAGTGTTTAAGGTCCATACAGGGCAAGGGTCAAGGCAAAGTCATTCTGTGGTTGAAGCCTTTGAAGTATTAGAGGTTCCTGCAAAATCCAGTTCGTCATTCCCG
>DASWJH010000051.1 GCA_036397255.1 Nitrospiria bacterium | reverse complement strand
CAGGGTCACACCGGTTGCATTTAATGAACCGTTGTTGGTTACAACCATCGTATAGGTCAAATCCGCTCGCCGTTCCACAGGATCAGGGACATCCGTTTTGGTTATCGAAAGATCAGCCGAGTTTGGATTTGAATTGACTGTTGTGTTGGCAGTCGAACAATCATTTCCAGGATTTGGATCGGGCTCATTACCTGACACACAGGCTGTGTTACTGATGGTCCCTGTAGAAGTTGGAGTCACTGTTATGGTAATCACAGGGGCTGTACTCACCGCTAAGGTAGCCCGAGTGCAGGTTACCACTCCCCCCACTTGGCCACAAATCCATCCACTCCCACTGGCACTAATAAAAATAGCACCAGGGGGAAGCGTATCGGTTACCGTTACCTGAGTTGCCGTTGAAGGCCCATTATTGGTAACAGAAATTGTGTAGGTTAAATTTTGTCCAACCAAAACGGGGTCAGGGGAATCTGATTTTGTGATTGATAGATCCGTAGAGGCAGGATTAACTGTGGTTTGCTCTGTTGCGGAATTGTTTCCAGAAACGGGATCGGCCTCATTACCCGAAACACTTGCTGTGTTGCTAAGAATACCGGTCGTTGTAGGAACAACAACAATGGTGATGGTTGCATTGGCACCGTTGGCAAGACTTCCAATGTCACAGGTTACCGTACTGGTACCACTGCAGTTACCTTGACTGGGGCTAGTAGAAACATAGGTTACCCCTCCAGGGAGGGTATCAGTAACGGTTACCAGTGTGGCCGTTGAAGGACCATTATTGGTGACAGAAATGGTATATGTTAAATTTTGCCCAGCCAAAACGGGATCAGGGGAATCTGTTTTGGATATAATTAGATCGGCCAAGGGGGGATTAACCGCGGTTAATTCTACCCAACTGTTGTTAGGTAAAAATGGATCGGTTCCGCTACTTGCTACGCTTGCAGTGTTACTAATTGTTCCAGGTGCCGTCGGAGTCACCACAATCGTTACGGTAGCAATTGCCCCATTTAGGAGGGTCCCCAAATTACAAGTCACAGTACCACCTAATTCTGAGCAGCTTCCCTGGCTGGCTGTCCATGAATCAAATAAAACTCCTCCCGAAAGCAAATCAGAAAGGATTACCCCTGGGGCATCATCAGGTCCATTGTTTGTTAGTGTTACTGTATATGTAAGATTTTGCCCAACGAGGACGGGATCCGGGGAATCGGCTTTGGTTACAGAAAGATCGGTAGAAGGTAACTGTTTACTGTATTTGACCGTAAAAAAATCCATAGGCCAGGGTGGGGTAGTAGCTGGTGACATTTGGCTTAAACCAGTAACATAGACATTATTGGAATCATCTACGAAAAGAGCCGCGGGCCTATCAATTTGATCTCCTGGGGGCCCATTATAAAGAACTACCCAGACCTGGTTTCCATTCGGCCCATACTTGACAGTGGCAGTATCCTCAAAATAACCTGATCCAGTGGCCGCCTGTCCCGTTACATAAACGTTGCCGGAGTTGTCTAAGGCCAGGTCTGCTGGGATATCCCATGAGCTATTGGGACCATTATATCGCGCTTCCCAGAGTTGATTCCCATTTGAGTCATACTTGATCGTGGCAAAGTCAGTAGTTGTACCCAACCCTCCAACCCGGCTCTCACCGGTTACATAGACATTGCCAAAATTATCCACTTCCAATGCATGAGGGGAATCTATATAGTTTCCAGACCCATTGTATCTGGCTACCCAGAGCTGATTCCCATTTGAATCGTATTTAATAGTGGCATAGTCGTAACTACTTCCCAACCCAGTACTATATCCTGTTACATATATATTCCCAGAGGAATCGACAGAAATTTCTGTGGCCCCATCCCCTGCATTTGCGGGGCCGTCGTAGACAACTACCCAAAGTTCATTCCCATTGGAATCATATTTGACCGTTGCATAATTTCCCGTAGGATCAAAAGCTCCCTGGGAGGTTATCCCCGTCACATAAATGTAACCAGAGGAGTCTATTGCAAGGGCACTAGGGCGATCCGCGAAACTTCCGGAGCCGGTGTACCGGGCCACCCAGAGTTCATTCCCATTTGAATCGTACTTGATTGTTGTATAATCGCTATTACTTCCTGACCCAACGCTGTTTCCTGTTACATAGACGTTGCCAGAACCATCCACTTCAAGGGAAGCAGCACTTCCACCCCCAAATCCTGAATTATAAAAGGCTACCCATTGTTGAATCCCATTTGAATTGTACTTGATCGTTGCATAGTCCCCAAAACTAGTCCCTGTAACATAAACGTTACCTAAGGAATCCAAAGTAAGATCAGAAGGCCTATCAAAATAATTCGCAGGCCCATTAAACCTTGCCACCCAAAGCTGGTTTCCACTCGCATCATATTTTATGGTTGCATAATCAGCGTACCCACTTGAACCAACGCTCTCCCCTGTTACATAGACATTACCAGAGCCGTCGACCGCAACCGCACTGGCTCGATCATCACCATTCCCCGGACCGTTATACAAGTTCACCCATTCCTCTGTAACCAGAGGTGATGAAGAAAGCACTGTTATTAAAATTGTCGAACTGTTATTGCTTCCATCAGGATCACTCTCACCCCCTGTTACGCTTGCATTATTACTAAGAATTCCTGTTACAGTTGGGTTAACAACAATTGTTACCGTGGCACTTTCCCCATTGGCAAGTCCTCCAAGATTACATGTCACAGTACCATAAGTTTCAGAACAACTCCCCTGTGTTGGAGTTGCTGAAATAAAGGTTACTCCTCCCAGGAGGGTATCCATAACAGTAACTCCAGTTGCGGAATCCGGCCCATTGTTAGTAACCACTATTGAATAAATTAGACTGGATCCAAGACTTACTGGATCGGGTGACCCGGTTTTTATGATGGAAAGATCGGTAGATTCTTCACTCACTATCGTTATTTCCGTTGAACTATTGTTTCCAGGAACAGGATCGCTTTCATTCCCTATTAGTGAAGCGGTATTGATTAAGCTCCCAGTTGCGGTAGGTAATACGGTAATAGTTACCGTAGCTGCCGTGCTACTGGAAAGGCTACCCAAGTTGCAGGTAATCGTAGTTGTCCCATTGCAATTACCTTGGCTTGGAATTGAGGATACGAATCCAACCCCTAGGGGAAGAGAATCGGTGACTGTAACTCCAGTCGCATTTTCAGGACCGTTATTGGTTACAATTAATGTATAGGTTAGATTTGTACCCAAAAGGACAGGGTCAGAAGAGTCAGTTTTGGCAATAGATAAATCCACCCCCACTGTTTGAAGTACATATATATAGGCCGATCCCGAATCCGTTCCAAAATCATCATCCAGAGGAGACCCAATTATAATGATATCTCCATCTATGGAAACCGAAGTACCAAAAATATCGCTTGGCGATGCGTCTGAGGCGGTAAGTTTTGTGTCCTCATCCCAGACTGTGCCCGAACGCACAAAAACGTAGGCGGATCCAGATTCTGTGCCTCCATCATCGTCCTGAATTGCCCCAACAACAACAGTATCTCCTGATATGGAAACGGAATAGCCAAATCGATCACCGCCAGCGGCATCCGATGCAGTGAGTTTGGCTTGTTCACTCCACGAAGTTCCGGAACGGACAAATACATAGGCAGCCCCGGAATTGGAACCCACATCGTCGACCTGGTCTGCCCCAATTACCACCGATTCCCCGTTGATTGAAACAGAAATTCCAAATTGATCTGTGGTACCGGCATCCGATGCGGTGAGTTTGGCTTGCTCACTCCATGTAGTTCCCGAGCGTACAAACACATAAGCAGATCCAGAACTCGAATCGGAAAATACAGCCCCAACTACTGCCGAATCTCCACTGATAGAGACTGAGTGTCCAAATCGAGCGCCCCCGGCTGCATCTGATGCGGTGAGTTTGGCTTGCTCACTCCATGTAGTTCCCGTTCGCACAAAAACATAAGCGGCTCCGGAATCTCCCCCTGCATCCGCATCCCCCCATGCACCAATCACTGCGGTATTGCCCTCGACGGAAACCGAAAATCCAAAACCTGAAAGTGGTGCCGCATCGGAAGCCGTTAGTTTAGCTTGCTCGCTCCAAGTGGTTCCCGATCGAGTAAAAACATAGGCTGATCCAGAACTCGTTCCAGCATCATCATCATCGAAAGCCCCAACAACAACGGTATCACCGTTAATGGAAACCGAATGGCCGAAATTGTCTCCCAATTGTCCATCCGAGGCTGTGAGCGTAGCCTGTTCCAACCATGTAGTTCCAGAACGTACAAATACATAAACTGTCTCAGAAAGCGACCCAGGACCGATCACAGCAGTATCATCGCTAATAGATACAGAAAAACCAAAAAGGTCCCCTCCCCCGATATTTGAGCCCGTGACCTTATTTTCGGAAAAAACAAGTGGATCAATGGTAATAGGATAAACCGCATTTGTATCGTCAACTTTGATCCTTAGCTCATCCTTTGACAAGGCAAGCTCCGCCGGAAGCTTTTGCCCGGCGGAATCAAGAGCATATAATTTTTCATACCGAAGAACGGGGTTCCCTTCTTGATTGCCAAACGTAATTGATTTGCCCTCCTCCCGCCATATCGGTATTAAGTCCCCGGATAAGGACAAAGTCACCACCAGGGTATTGGAACCCATATTGCTTTTTCGAATGGGGGGCTCATCGAGGGTAAACCCCTGTTCAAGTCCCAGGGAGCCGTTAATGTACCACTCCCTGAGGCCACCTCGGTCAAAGGTTATACGGTTTTTATCCGATTTAAACACCGCAGGTTTCACTGGTTGAATATCTTCTTCATACCCATATCCCTTTAGCTGAATACCCCACTCCCAATTACCGTCCTTGGACGGCTTCACCTCAATCCCATTCCTCCCAAAATTGATTGCCAGTCCCTGTTTAGGATTAGAAGCTCGGTATGGCTTTTCACTATTCTCTTCCTGTTCAATTTGTAGCAACCGCGAAATTAAAACCTGTTGCAATCCGTACGGCATTGAATCTGTTTTCGAATAATTCGAATAAACTTTTTCCCCTGAATAAACATTCGGTGTTTTTCCAATTTTTTTACTGGTGTCCTTTAAGGAAAAGCCTCCCTTAGAATAAGAGTACCCTTGGATTGGAAGTCCAACCGTTAAACCAATTCCAATTGCTAATGCCGAAATCTTAAGAATTTCATGAAAATTTTTCATTTGAATCCTCCTAATAAATCCAATTTTTCAGTCCAAATAATTAAGATGAAGAATAAATTTTACTGTCACCTCTGTTTTTTCCCAGTTTTCCTGGTTTAATTCCCCTTCAAGTTCCTTAAATTATTCAACTCCCGATTTTGAAAACCAAGCAAATTGATCTGTCTAAAATTGTGATTTCATGATGTTTTATGACAAATAATGAGTTAATCTGGTCTATTTCGTTTATCTGGTTTTTCTAGTTTAGCGTTCGACCGAGCTCACGCCGAGGTCTCACGCCGAAGTCTGGTTTGTTTGGTTTTTTTGATTCTTTTAGTTCATCTGGTTTATTGGTTTTCCCCTGCACTCCTCACCCTTTGCTTTTCACTCATTATTCCTCGCCCCTTACCCCTCACCCATTCCTCATTACCCATTACCTATGATTGGACTACCTCAATGAATAAAAAGACATGGAGCCCTGTTCTTTTTTCAGATTGATTCCATTTTGGTTCTCGTTTTTTTCATATGGATGAGAGGCATTTTCCCTTCTCAAGCTGGTTTTTTCGATATTCTCTCGGGGAGCACCCAAACATTCGCTTAAAATTCCTGGAGAAATTCTCCTGACTTTTAAACCCTACCCCCGCCCCGATTTCTTTTACCTGATTGTGAGATTCCATTAAAAGTATGGACGCCCTTTTTAATCGAGTTTTTAAAATATACTCCCGAAGGGGTATTCCTACATCGCTTTTAAATTTCCGGCTAAAATAATGGGGATGGAGATCGACCAGAGAAGCACAATATCCTAAGGTTAATGGAAGATAAAAGTGGGATTCTATATAGACAAGAATTTGCTGAACTTTGGGTGTTATTTTTCTTGTTTTATCTGAACCGGTCCCTTTAATATCTGTTTTTTTTCTGCTCATTTTAACCAACACCTCTGAGTCGCATTCCATCCCCCCTCTGCTTTAAAAACCCACCAGGCATGGAACCACCGACTTCAAACCTTCAATGGAAGTTTCATTCCCTTTAGGTTTTCTTGAATATCTCTAATGAATATTTTTTCTAATTTTCCTTCGCTAGAGACAAAGAATGCATCCGCCCTTCTTTTAAAAAACCCAATCCATTTTTAATGTCTAACAGGGTGTTGAAAAAGGATGTATTTGTGCATTAGGTCGTCATTCCCGCGAAACCTGTCCTCGAATGCCTTTATCGGGGAGCGGGAATCCAAAAGTTGTTGATTTTAAAGAGCCTGGATTCCTGCCTGCCGGCAGGCGGGCCCGATAAAACCATTCGGGAATGACGGATTCGGAGTATTTCTACATCCTGCTAATTTTCCATTTCCAAAAAAACTTCTATTTTTTTGTTGTATGGTTCTAAATTTTCTTGGAGAACAACCTACCATCCGTTTAAAATTCCTCGAAAACAATGCTTGACTGCTAAACCCCATTTCAACACCAATTTCCTTGATCGGTTTGTAAGACCTCAATAAAAGGGAAGCGGCTCTTCTGATCCGATTTTTTAGGATATACTCCCGAAATGGAACTCCAACCTCCCTTTTAAACTTTCTGCTGAAGTAATCAGGGTGAAGATCAACAAGAGAAGCGCAAAATCCCAGGTTTAATGGTTTGTAAAAATGTGAATTAATATAAATGAGAACCCGCTGGACTTTTAGACTTGTCATTTCGGTTTCATCAATATCAAAAATAATTCCACTCATTTTTCACCTCTCCAATTGATATCTTCCACATCGATCCTATAACATTTTTGAAACCGGATTGTTTTCAGTGTAATCCCTTTCCGGGAAGTTCAAAAATAAGCGCCGCATTTTCATTTTCCAGAATTTTGGCCTTTTGGGTTTGGGGAGAATAACCTTCCGCTGACCCAGTCACCTCATAAGCGCCCCTCGGTAAATCGAAAAAAACAAAGTAACCGCTGCTGTCGGTATAAACCTGCACTTTATTCATTCCCAGTTGAAGCGCCTCCACCTTTGCGTTTGCAATCCGGGTCCCTTTTAAATTCAAAGCATATCCGTGAAGTACCCTTTTACTCCCATCCCCAGGCCGTTGAAATTCATTCAGCAAGTCGATTCTGAATTTTGGTTTACGATCCTTTTTCATCACGCCTTTTCAAAACTCAAGGCCACCATTCGAATCAGGTCGTTGATCGATCTGGGAAACATAAATTAATTTAATAAAACTTATCTAAAAACCATTACAAGCAACAGATATGCCACGAAATTTTCGACACCCTATTACAAATGTCTTTGGAAGAGAGAATGGACTGTATTCAATTGATTTATCAGTGGGATAGGGGAAAAAAGATTATTTAAATTCCCCGGTAAGGCTTCGGGTTAATTCTCGATCGGACAGGTTAAAAGGTTTCTTATTGCGACGGGTTAATAGCCACAAATGCGACGGCATCTAATAGTGGACTTCCCTTATTGGTGGAAATTCTTTAATGGAAGGTTTGTTTTGAATTTTTAGATTGGATATTGTACCGGTCTAATAACCGGAAAAAATGCGTACGATTAATTTCTAACCGCCTCGCCGCTTCTGCTTTATTCCAATTGGTTTCTTCGAGGGCTGAGAATATAAGTGATTTTTCAAACTGTTCTACCTTTTCCTTTAAACTCCCACAACTTTTTGAAACATTGGATTTCCCGGATGTTTCCAGAGGAAACAAATGCTGGGGTTGGATCGTACCGTTGTTTGCAAGAACGGTTGCCCTCTCTATAACATTCCTCAATTCCCTTATATTGCCCGGCCAATGATAGCTTTTTAAAACTCCCAACGCTTTCTCGTCTATATTTGAAGCGTTACGACATTGTTTGGTGGATACCTCTTTGAGAAAATGATTGGCTAAATCAGGGATATCCTCTATTCGATCTCTGAGGGGAGGAAGGAGGATGGGATAAACATTCAACCGGTAAAAAAGATCTTCCCTAAAATTCCCCTTCCGAACTTCTGTGGCCAAATCCCGATTGGAAGCGGCAATAAGTCGAACATCTGTCTCACGTTCTTTATTACCCCCTACCCTTGTATAGGTCTTGTGTTCCAAAAAACGCAAGAGTTTACACTGAAGCTCTCTGGGCAACTCACCAATTTCATCAAAAAAGAGGGTTCCTTCATCGGCTAACTCAACCTTCCCTTGTCTGAATTTATTGGCTCCGGTGAAAGCCCCTTGCTCATGGCCAAAGAGTTCATCTTCAACCAGATTTTCCGAAAAATTGGTGCAACTAATAACCACAAAAGGTTTGTTGGCCCTTGAACTGTTTCCATGAATATGGTGGGCAAGGACCTCTTTCCCGGTTCCCGTTTCTCCCAGAAGTAGAACGGTGGTGTCTGTAGGGGCAATCCGTTGACACACATCCAGACACTCTTTCATTGCCTTACTTTTTCCTGGAACCAATTTCGGACGTCTCAAACGCTCGGTTTGAAACCCTTCCGCCTCGCGCTTTAAACGCCTGAAGTCTAACGATTTTTTAATTCTTGTTTCAATGTCCAAAAAGTCAAAGGGCTTTGCAACAAAATCCGTTATTCCTTTCCGCATGGCTTCCACCGCTTTTGGAATCGTTCCGAAAGCTGAAATCATGATGATTTCCGTTGATTCTCGTAAATGGGTCATTTCATCCAACATTTTTAATCCGTCACCATCCGGCAATTGAAGATCTAACAAAACCAAATCAAACTCGTGATGGTTAAACAACTCCCGCATTTCGGCACAAGAGTTGGCCTCAAAAACACGATACCCCTGCCCAACCAACCGGTCTCGAAGGGTCAGCCGTATATCCGGATCATCATCCACAATTAGAATTCGCCCCGACATGTAGACTCCTTATCCCTTATTCTCTGCTCCTACCAAAGACAACCCCTTGGGAAGGGTGAAATAAAAAGTAGAACCCTTTCCCTCTTCCGTTCGAAACCAAATATTTCCCCCATGCAACTCAACCAAATAACTACAGATATAAAGGCCAACCCCATTTCCGTTTTTCCCGTTCGTACAGGAAGGTTCCTTAAAAACATTTTCCCATTTATTGGGGGACATTCCGATTCCCGCATCCTCTATGCTCACCACTAGATCGCCTTTTCTTTCCTTGGCGTTGATGTTGATCCGGGAGCCCTTCGGGCTCGCCTTAATCGCGTTGTGGATAAGGTTGAGAAGAATTTGCTCTACCCGCTCCTGATCCGCAAAAACAAATGCGGACTTTAAATCATCCCCTATGACACAGCTAACCCCTTTTTCCCTTTGAATCGGCTCAATGGCAAACAAAACTTTTTTGGTTAAATCCTCGATGGAAAATGCACAACAGTCAAGGGGCAATTTAGCCGTCTCTGAAATCGCAAAATGAAGCAAGGCAGACAATAATTTATTAAGGTGCTTGGAGAGAACATCCATGCGTTCCAGATAGTCCTTTTGCCGAATGGAAAGGGGTCCAACAAGCCCATCTCGAAGATTGGATACCAATCCCGATAAGGCCGTCAGAGGGGTTTTGACCTCATGGGAGAGCTGAAGGATCAGATCGTTTTTTAATCGTAAAATTTCGCTTAACCGATCGTTAATCTCTTCAAGAACGGCTGTTCGTTTTAGGACTCTATCTTCCAATCCTAACTTTAATTGAGCAATCTCTGCAGTTTTACAATCCAAGGAACTCTTCATTTTGCTGAGAGAATCCCATATCAATCCGATTTCATCGTTCTGTCGAACACGGTTAAATTCGGGAGGGTCGCCCTCCGATCCTGAACAATCCTTTGCCTGCTCGGCCAGACGGCGTAAGGGGGACATCATGGGAGATGAAACAGCCCAACCTAAAACCAAACCAAAGGCCAAAATAATTCCGAAGAAAATCGCTACGTTGCTGACTAAAACCTCCATTCGTTCAAATATGGGTTCCACCGATAAAAATATCCTTACCTTATTTTTTTTGTGAGGACCAATTCCCTTTTTCGATTGGAGAAGGTCATCGGACAAAACATTGGTCTGAACAGGGGACCCGATTTTTGCCTCCGAAGAAAGAGCCCTAATTCCATTGATCCTAACATAACGAGCCTGCCCCATTAACATTCCCTTTGGAGAAATAAGAGGTTCCTGGATGGGAGTATCCTTCCCAAAAACAGTTTGATCGAACTCGATGGTTGCATGAAGAATTTCTCCCCGCCGGGTTGTTTCTTCGAGTAATTTCTCAACTGCCTGACGATTGCCTGCGTGAAGGTGAAGACCCGCTTCTTCGGATAACCTCTCTGCT
The DNA here is from genome assembly GCA_036397255.1 of Nitrospiria bacterium. Classification (NCBI taxonomy): domain Bacteria; kingdom Pseudomonadati; phylum Nitrospirota; class Nitrospiria; species Nitrospiria bacterium. The sequence goes on along the minus strand of DASWJH010000051.1, from coordinate 9,023 downwards.
TCCATTTGCCCTCTTTGAATGGTGTTTTCAAAAAGGGCCAGCTTCGCCTGGGAAACAAGATAAAAGGTCAATAAAATGGTACAAACAGTCAACCAAACGCCGCCAAAAATCAATAACCGTTGACGAATACCTAACTTTGAGAACATGGCTCCCCTATGGGTATACCTGATCGGCCAACGCAATCAGGGAATTCTTAACCAGAATATCCATTCTTTTGGCCACCTGAAGGTTTATATAGGTTTGCAGTTTTGTGGAGTGCTGAACCTTTGGCAGGTAGTCACCCGCAACCACCCTTAATGCAACGTGAGCGGCTTTCCGACCCATCTCCTCATAGTTCCCCACAAGGGAAAGCAGCGCTCCGCTTTTTGAAAACCCTTCCGAATAAGCGATCAAGGGAAGGTTTTCAGAAAAAGAATATTTCAACAGAAACTTGACGGTTACCCCATCCAGGAAACTCGAATCAGGGAAAAGCCATAGCGCATCCATTTTTGAACGGAGGCGCGTTACATTGGGGCCGAGATCCGAAGGGGAACGAACAACGAACGGGAGAAGTTCAATGGAAGTGTCTTTAAAATAAGAAAGAGCGTTTTGGATTAAATCGCCTGTCCGATCGGGGTTATAGGGAATGCCGATTCTCCCATCCGGAAAAACCTGTTTTATTCTATGGTAAGCCTCATCGACGGGAAGATGCATTGAAATGGCATAAGACTTTGGGTTTTGAAGAGCCTCTGTGGGATTGACCACCATGCAAAAAACGACAGGGGCATCTATTGCCACGGTTTTTAGGGCAAGAACCGATAGGCTTCCTATGGCAATGATAGCCTTGGGAGGAACAACATCAATTTTTTCCATGACATGGGGAATCCGATTTAAATCTCCATTTAAGTTATAAACCAACGCCGGATGGTTCTTTAAAGCATCCATAACCCCGCGTGTTGCTTTTTGATAGGCGTCAATATCCGAACTCTTCAGAATCACTATCGGCCGGGTAACCGGGGAAACATTCAGAGGAAAAACAAAGAGAGAAAAAAAAGAAAAGAATAAAACAAAGGAAAGCTTTTTTGACGAATTTCCATAAAGGAGACCGTTGCCCTTTTGTTTGTGGTCTAAAGAATCGTAAAAATGAGAATTCATCTTCCCCTACAACCAAAAGTTTAATATAAAAACGATTTCAACAGGAATCTCCTCCCCGATCTCAGGTAATTCCCGATGTTCATTGTCGGTAATGTTATAGGCTTCCAAACGCGCTTCAACGTTTTTCATCACTCGATAACCGATCAAGGCATTGAGTGTATAATAAGGATCTGCTTCCGTCACCGTTCCGGGGAAGTCACCTGTTTCAAAAGGCCAGGTGGTCCGGTGAACGTAATGAAAAGTAAACGCTCCTGTAAACCGTTTCCATTCATCAAAAAGAAGGCCCAAATTGATTTTATGAGGAGCGGCTCCCCTCACATTATTTGAATCTTCTTGATAAGCAGCATATCCGTAATTGGCAATGAGCCTAAGAAAAGGCGAAAGTTCATACTGCGCCCACAATTCACCTCCTCCCCCTCTAATATTGTTACTCTCATTTACAAAAGTCACGGTTGAAGGAGGGGTAAACGTTGAAATGATGAGATCGTCCATGATGACATAAAATAGATCCAACCCCACGGTGAGGTCGGGTAAGAAGGTTCCCAGATACCCGGTTTCATACCAAATAGCTCGTTCCGGGTTCAAATCAGGGTTCCCCTTAAGCGTAATGAAGCTCCCCACTGAAAAATCAAAGAAGTTATTGGCGAGGGTCGGATTTCGATACCCCATGTTCACGGAGGCTTTCACGGTGTGTTCAGAATTTATTTTGTATACCAACCCCCCCCTGGGAGAAAATCTCAGCCCCACTTCTTCATGAAAATCCATTCTTCCCGCGAGTCGGATTAAAAAACGTTGGGTTAGGTAGTACTGTTCGTCAAAAAATAAAGCGCCATTGAATTGTTCCACATCTGAACTGACACTATCGGCTTTTACCATAATGTAGCGGGCTTCTCCTCCCCAGGAAAGTTCATTCCGCCCGAATCTCAAAATCCGGTGAACAAATTCAAGATCATACAGATGTTGATTCCTCGTGGCTCCTTGACTGCCTGTTAGGGAATCAAAAAATTTCACCTCCCTGAAATTCCAAAAGGATCGCACCGATAAACTCGGGTGTTCATATTCCAATTGCAAATGATCTGTTGATTGATCCGTGTGCGCTAGGGTCTGGGGATCCCGATGCAAAAGAATGTTACCGGTGTTTGATCCACCACTCAATCGCAATTGGGCCCCGCGGGATAATCGCTTCGTTAATACGGTATTCACTCGCCAGGTATCGGAACCCTCGTCATCGGGAAGAGAAAAACCATCGAATCTATTGTAGACATCCGCTTGATCGGTTCCTCCCGTTATTTTCAAATGATAGGACCCCATGGGAAGGCTTGCACCCACCCGCTGCCTAAAACCATCTTTAAGAAAAGAGGTGTTGGACTCAAAGGCAGAATGGGCTTCGGGGGGTCTTGTAATAATATTGATAACCCCACGGGAAGCATTGGGGCCATGTATGGCGGAACCGGCCCCACGAATGACCTCAATTTTTCCCACATCTTCTGGAAAGATGTCGAGTGATTCCCAAACTACATTTCCGGAAAATTCGTCATATACCGTCCGACCATCTACGAGGACTAATATGTCTCTCGTGCCAAAATTACTTTTATTTGCAAAACCTCTCAAACTGACTGCAAATTCAGTCCGGGTCACTTGAACAACATCTAATCCGGGAAAAAGCCTTAGGATCTGAGGAATATACCTCCCTGTGAGGGCACGCACCTGTCCAGAGGAAATGACCGTCATTGCATTCGGAACAGCTCGTGTGGCCTCCACCCGTTTAGAGGCAGAGAAGACAAGATCTTCCGAACCCAATAAAGCAAGGTCATTATATAAAGCAGTATGTTCAAGCTCTGCTAACAACCTATCTTTCTCTTCATTGTCGATCGACATCTCAGGTTGAGGTTCTTCTGGAAAACCTAAGGAACAAATTAACAATTGAAAGACAGAGACCAAAATGACAAAACGGCATTTAAGGCGCCACATTTTTGAACGGGATTGTATGATGTCCTCCTCACCTCAAAAAATTTCCAAAAGGAAAGGAAATCTTTAAAAACTTTTTTATGAAAAAGCTCCTAAAAAAGGGGAAAAAAATCCCAACCTATTCAAAATCCATAAAACTCTGAAACCCAAAAATTCATCAAATGTTATCCATATAATTGACTCGGTTTAAAACGGAGCCTATCTGGGGAGAATTTTCCTCCATAAACCTAAAAACCGGGCAGCCGAAATGACTATAGTTCATCGTCACCTCGGTGGCCCGGCAAGCTTTTTGTTAGCCCGAGAGTTTTCCGCTATTAGTTTTCAGCCTTAAACCTTAGATTTAACTGATCACTGATAACTGACGGCTGATTGCTGAACTTAATAAGCCCCGTAACTTTGCGCCCCATTGTTTCCAATGGTTTGCCCTGATGGAAGGTGCCTTAGCTTAATAAAACCCAACAATTATGTATAGAAACAAATACAATTTTTCTTAGGCTCGAGTCAACACCTTTGTGAGGTATTTTACAAAATGCATTTGATTTAGGGAAAAACTTGACCAAAATTGACATTTTGGAGATTGGAAACTAACTCAATGGAATTTTGGGAGGAAAAGGGAATGCTTTTCTAAAAAATTTGGGATTGATCGAATACCTCTAGAAATTATGAAAAGGGGATTTCTTATTAATCGAAAACAACGGTTTTATTGTTGTAACACAATATTTTTCTCTCCAGATGCCAGCATACTGCCCTATTTAAAACCACCCTTTCTAAATCTTCTCCTTTCCGTTTAAGATCTTCTAATGTATCCCGGTGGCTTACTCGAACGGTATCCTGCTCAATGATGGGCCCTTCATCCAGTCCTTCGGTAACATAGTGGCTGGTGGCTCCGATAATTTTAACACCCCCTTGATAAGCTTTCGCATATGGGTTTTTCCCGGGAAAGGCAGGCAAAAATGAATGATGAATGTTAATCATTCTATTGGGATAATGGCCAACAAAATCGGCCGTGAGGATTTGATGGTAACGGGCAAGGATGATGAGATCAATCTTTTTCTTTTTAAGGATGGTAAGCTGTCTTTTTTCCCGATCCACTTTGTTTTCAGGGGAAATGGACAATTCCACAAATTCAATACCAAAAACCTTTAAGATCTCATGTGCGTCGGGATGATTACTGATCACCACAGGAATTTCACAGGGTAACCGCCCGGATCGATGTCTATATAAAAGATCATACAAACAATGTAAATGCTTGGAGACAAAAATGGCTGCTCGAACTATTTGATTGGAGAAATAAATATCCCAATCCATCGAAAACCGCTGGGCTATACTCTGAAAAGATTCCTTAATCGTTCCCTCCTCTAAATAAAAACCTTCCAGGTCCCATTCAATTCTCATGAAAAAGGTGCCTGTTTGATCATCAATGTGCTGGTCCGCATGAAGGATATTTCCGTGGTGCTTAAAAATAAAATCGGTAACCGTCGCAGTGATTCCCCGTTGGTCCGGACATGAAATTAAAATAATCGCATTTGCCATAAATCTATTCTATCCAATTAATTTAAAGGGTTCCAGGGTTTATTTTCCCTGAAAGGGTTCGAATCCGGGATATAGACACAAAAAGTAAATATTAGAAATTTAAAAAAGAATCTTTGTTCAAAGGGGGAGTTTTGGGAAAGGGGAGCTGAATACCTTGGGTTCACAACAAAGGAAAAGAGGTTGGGTGCGGGGGGAATCGATCACGCAGTGCTTTGTGGGCCTTGCCCGCGGAGCACGCAAAAAATGGCTTCGGGAAAAATCCTTACCGGACGAACTGTTGAAGTTTGCTGCTCAACCTCCACCCTCGCCTTTGAAAATCGAAACAAGGCAATTTCCTAACTTCCTGATTTTCGGTCGGGTTTCCCGTTTTGATTGAATTTTCAATGGATTTTCTGGATTGAGGTAATTCCATTTATTCAAATCTTTTACAACATCTGATCGAACATTGCCTCCATACCCCTCCCTTTTGAGACCTCGGATTTACCCCTGCGATACCGACACCAGCACCTATTCCGGGACTTGAACCGGTTTCCAGAGCCTTCTGATCTTTCAATGGTGGATAAGAAATCATTGCGCCCTTTTCGCGCGCTGGGGTCTGGCCGTTAGTGAATACTTGTGCTTGTCTTGACCCTGTTTTCATACGCCAATCATCGACGCCACTCATCGATCATCGACGCAACCAGGCCCGTCCAACCGGTCTGATGCGACGCACCCAGCCCGACTCCGGTATCGCCATGAAAGTATTCGTGGAACAAGAGATAGTCGCGCCAATGCGGATCGTGCTGGAATTTCTGGATGGCACCGTAGACTGGCCGCTCGCCAGTCTCGTTGCGAATGAAAATCGAAATCAGGCGGTTTGCATGTGTCTCGGCAATCTCGCCGATGGTCCACCTTCGACCGTCCTTTCCGCTGATCGTCATGTCGGCGCCATAGGCCTTGGCCAGTTTTCGCAATGACTCGATCATGAGGAAAGCGGTCGGGAACCAGATGGGTCCACGCCAATTTGAGTTGCCCCCCTTGATCTTGCAATCCGCCTCGCCCGGTTCATACGCCACCTGGTTATGACCGAGGGTGAAGGGATGCCTGTAATGAGTCTTCGACAGGCTGCGCAGACCGAAGTCCGAAAGGAACTCATCGGTATCGCAGATCCGCTGCAGAATACGTTCCAACTGGTCCTGGTCGACGATCGTCAGCGCCAATGTATCGACGCCATTGCGCTTGATGCGGTTGACGCAGTGCTGCACCAGGTCCTTCCGATTGGCGAGGAACCAATGAAGGCTCGTGGTGAATTCCGGAAATTTTTCAATCCAATGGGTCTCGAGACGTTCAACCGCATACAAAGGAATCAATCCGACCAGAGAGCGCACGCGAAGTTTTTCAAAGCTGCCATCGGGGTAACGCAGCACGTCGTAGAAGAAACCATCCTCCTCGTCCCACAAGTTGTAATTGCGGCCGCCCATGTGCTTCATCGCCGCGCCAACGTAGATGTAGTGCTGAAAGAACTTGGTGGCGAGCCCTTCGTAGGTCCGATTCTCCTGCGCAAGTTCAAGGGCGATTCGCATCATGCTGAGACAGAAAAGTCCCATCCAGCCAGTCGCATCGGATTGTTCCAGAACCGCGCCACCGGGAAGTTTCTCGGAGCGGTCGAACAAGGTGATATTGTCAAGCCCGAGAAAGCCGCCTTCAAAGATATTATTGCCGCTGCTGTCGACCTTGTTGATCCACCAGGCGAAGTTGATCAGCAGTTTATGAAAGCAACGCTCAAGAAAATCACGGTCGGCCTTTCCCGAGCGGATGCGGTCCATGTTGTAGACACGCCAGACCGCCCACGGGTGAACAGGGGGGTTCAAGTCCGAAAACTCCCACTCGTAAGCGGGTATCTGGCCGTTCGGATGCTGGAACTGCTCGAATAGCATGAACCAGAGCTGTCCCTTTGCAAACTCGGCATCAACCAGCGCAATGGCGATGGTGTGAAAGGCCAGGTCCCAGGCCGCAAACCAGGGGTATTCCCACTTGTCGGGCATCGACAGTACGCGCATTGAGTTCAGGTGGCGCCAGTGCTTGTTGCGATTATTCGCACGGGACGCTGGGGGCAGAAGATGTGAATTGTCGCCCTTGAGCCAAAGATTGACGTCGAAGATGTAATTCTGTTTAGACCACAGCATGCCTGCGAAGGCTTGGCGCTGGACGTGCCGTTCGTCCGCGGTAGCGTTCTTGGGGTGGATACCGGCGTAAAACGCATCCGCTTCACTTTTTCTCTCATCAACGATCGCATCGATATCCAAGAGTGGTTTGGCCCGTTCGGTCTGCGATAACCGCAGCAAAATCACGGTCGATCCGCCCGGGGGAATACGGCGCACATAGTGCAGACAGGCTTTGGTGCCGGTTTGTTCCGGATTAACCGCCGCCTCGCCATTCACCACGTAACGATGAATCCCATCCTTGACGTACGTGCGACCGTCATCGGCCTCAGGACCGTAAAGCTTGGCCAGGTTGGTCTCGTTATCGGTAAAAAGCACTTCCCCATCGGAATCACCGTAGAGGATGCGAGGTCCGAGTTTGTATTCGGCTGGAAGGTTTTGGAGACCATCGGCCGCACTGTCATCCGCCACCAATGCCACGTAGCCCTTGCCATCGCGGCCGCGCGTGATCACCGGTGCCCTGCGTCGTTCGTCGCCCCAACCCCAGATATTACGAAACCATAAATGCGGCAGTAGATGCAGGTCGGCAGCATCGGGACCGCGATTGAAGGCCTCGATGCGTATGCCAATATCATCTGGGCTGGCCTTCGCATATTCTACGAAGACATCGAAATATCGATCCTGGTCGAAGATACCGGTGTCGAGTAATTCGAATTCCGGCCCGCACCCCCCACGATTCCGATTCTCCTCAACCAGCCACCGATAGGGGTACTCGCCCTGCGGATACTTGTAGAGATACTTCATGTAGCTGTGCGTGGGCGTACTGTCCACGTAAAAGTAATAATCCTTCAAGTCCTCGCCGTGGTTACCTTCGGCGGGGACCAGTCCAAAAGGGCGTTCTTTAAGGATCGGATCGCGGGCGTTCCACAAGGCAAGGGCAAAACACAGAATCTGATAGCGATCACAGATTCCCGCGAGACCATCCTCGCCCCAGCGATAAGCTTTGCTGCGGGCCATCTCGTGGGTCAAAAAATTCCAAGCAGAACCGTCCTCGCTGTAGTCCTCTCGCACTGTTCCCCAGGCGCGCTCGCTAAGATACGGGCCCCATGCTTGCCACTCACTTTTGCCGTCTTTTATTTCCTGTAATCGTTGCATTTCTTGATCAGCCATCACTGGACTCCTTCGTCTTGCCAACAGTTTTTGATCCAATAATCAACTCCCCTCTTGTAACCCTTCAGCAGCAATGTTGCGGGGCGGGGCGCGGTTGAAATAAATTCTCGGACCGTTAGGTAACAAGGGATGGGGATCGGGGTCGGACCAAGCTAACCTGTTGAAATATAATTATTCCCCTTCCAATTAAGGGTATTTTCAGCCCTTAAAAGGCTCTTTTCACCCCGAAAATGGCCCGTAAGAATCGCTTTCCTCCCGTAGTTCAAAATGATCCGCTTCCTCTATGATTCTTTTCCCATTTTCCCTTACCCCTATTTGTTCCTTTATCCCTTCTACAAATTCCTTTCCCCCACTGTTATACTCTCTGACCAATATGATTCCCGTTCATTGACATTTTTTTCAATTCTTCTTCCACCCATTGCCTGTGAGTTTCTCTTAATTGTTCTGCATTGGAAATTCCACACAATCCCATTAACCCTTTGGTATCTATTATCGAGTAGCGCTTCGGTGGGGTTTGTATTTCCTGATAACCGCTATATTCCCATTCACTAGGAGCCTGAGCAATTAGTCTTGATATTTTGTGAAGGGATGGTATGTTTAGGCAAAATCGTACTGCACTAATATACCTGCAAGTCTATCTGTGCCCACACGGCAGACAGGTTATCTTTACATCCCACCGATGCCCGCCTGTCCGGCAGGCAGGCCTTCTTCTTTTCATGCACCCCTTCAAGGGATCCGATCAATTCTTTTCGCTGAAGAAGGGAGGTGATTTTTTTCAGATTGAATGCCGCACAAACCAAGTTCCACTCGCTCCGAACGTTCGAAAGCCCTCGATAGAAATATCGTCTAAAACCCATCCCACATTTGATCTGGCCGAAGCCCGGCTCCACCGTGCTCTTGCGACGCCGATAAAGCGCTTGCATCTCAGGCCTCCCCTTGATCTCCCTCAACCGCCGCATCGCTAAATGGCTCTTTCGAACCGTCAACGTGGCATATCCCTTCCGTCGGCTCCATCGGCCGCAGGAACAGCAACTCTCCCCTTGACTCCGGTAGACGGCCCGCTTGCCATTCGGCGTC
>DASWJH010000050.1 GCA_036397255.1 Nitrospiria bacterium | reverse complement strand
GCCATCTCCTTCTGCAGGTATACGGAAGTGTGGCCTATCGGACAGAAATATTTCAAATCGAAAAATTGCACTTTAAAAGAAAAACCAATATTTCTCTATAAGTTAGAACAGGCAACCCATTCAACGTTGGGACACTACTGGGTTAGCATCGTAAATCCAAGAAATGGTGAAACTGTTATTGACCCGACTGTTGGCATTGCCGACTTTCTTTCTGTTTCGTATGTAAATTCAGATAGCAAACTTGACGACAATAATATTTTCGGGATGGAAATTGACCCTCAAATGATAATGTTGGCAACACTGAATATGTTATTGAACGGTGATGGCAATGCAAAATTAAAATCCGAGCCAGGTCACGGCTCTATTCTTCACAAGTTTGACCATAAAGGTGATTTACTTGAACTTGTTCCGCAACACAACAAAAATGGTAACTGGGACAATCGCAAAGACAATCTAAAACTAAAAAAATTTGATGTTGTTTTAACTAATCCGCCTTTTGGTGAAGATAGAGCTTGGCGTCCTAAAACTCCGTCTGAAAAAGAATTAGCAGAGTGTTATGAACTCTGGAATATTGCACGTACAGGCGACTGGATGGATAAGGGTTTGATATTTCTTGAAAATGCTTATCGCATTTTAGCAGACAATGGGAGATTGGGGATTGTCCTTTCAAATTCAATTGCCTCAATAGACCGTTGGCAAAAAGCAAGAGAATGGATTATGGAAAATATGCGTATAGTGGCAATTTTTGATTTGCCAGCAAATGTGTTTGCTGAAACAGGAGTTAATATAACCCTGCTTGTTGGGTATAAACCAATACCAAAAGAATTGCAGAAGCTAAAAATAAACGGCTATAAAATCTTTTTTAAAGACATTCAAAAAATAGGTTACGAAATACGGACTACTAAACGAGTAAAGAAATTTGAACCTCTTTACAAAATTAATTACACAAACTTTGATGTAGAGATTGACCGAGAAGGCAAGCCAATTCTGAATGAAGAATTTTCATCTACAATTTGCGAATTTAGAGAATGGTGCAAATCACAGGAAAAAACATTGCAAGACCTATTTATTAAGGCGAAGTAACTATGAGATATACAGCAGTTCCAAGAGAAATATCGTCAGCAGAAATTTCAAGTAATTTATTTTCGCTTTCATCAGCTCAATATAAGAGGGTAGTAATAAAAAACCCAAATTGTATTTATGTTCGTGATTTTTTAAGCCGCAAATTATCTTATTCCGATTTGGGTTCAGAGGTTGGCTCTATAAATTATATTGATGCTTCACCAAAATATTTTTTCAGAACAAAAGGATTGCAGCAACATTCTTTTATTCCTGACATAAACGCTGAAAGCATAATCCCTGTTAATCCAAAAGTTTTTTCAAATCAAAACTTAAAAGAGGGGGATTTGATCATTTCAAAAGACAGCAACATTGGTGAAATAATAATACTTGATAAAGATTATCCTGACTTGATGCTTTCAGGCGCATTATTTAAACTTCCTATAAAAAGAAGGAAATACTATTTACTCGCTTTTATAAAGCACGATTGTTTTCGTGAGCAATTAGATTTCATGGTTCCTAAAAGTGCAACTATCAGGCACGCAAAGACAATATTTTTAGATTGCAAAATCCCTTTACCGAGTAAAAACCAAGAACATGTAATAAAGTATCTTGAAGGATTGACACAAGCAGCGATCAACAAGGAAAAGGAACTCCGAAGCAAACATTTTAAGATTCATCAGTTAATAAAGTCAGAACTTGAAAATAATCAGAAGCCAAAGAAGTTTCAGTATGAATTCCCAAGCTTAGAAGAATTAAAAAAAGCAGGGCGAATTGATACCAATGTTTTTACACCATATTTTAAAAGCGAAGAACATAAAATCCGAAACTACTCCAATGGTTATTCGTCCATAGAAGAGTTAGATTTTGAGACATCAAGAGGGCAGAATTTACAAATCTCAAACATTGGCGATAGCATTTACAGTAATAAATATCACGATGGCTTTTATACATTAATGTTGCCAAAACATTTATCGCGGTTCGGAACTGTAAACGAAACAGAATATTTAGGCAACAGACGAAAACTAATAACTTTAAAAAAAGGTGATTTGATTTTTGGTGCTGAAGGATTTGAAAAGGGTCGTTCAATTGTTATTTTTGATGAATGCTACAATACAATCACCAACATTCACGGAATTATATTGCATCATAGACAAGGCAATATTCAACTGTCAATTTTTGTAAAATGCTTCCTTGACTATTTGCGTAACATAGGATTGGTTGACAAGTATGCAGTCGGTGGTAACGGTGGTAGTTTAGCAATGAAATACTGGAGCATTATTCCGTTTCCTAATTTTCCAAACAATAAACAAAAGGAAATTACAAAACTTTATCATAACTCACAAACATCAATAGACACATTAAAGCTCACAATTGATAATTTTGTGCAACATGACAATGTCTTTAATCAAAATGCAGGAATCACCGAGATTGATAAATCACTAAAGAAAACAAAAGAAAGAATTGACGAAATAATTGACCAAATAGTAAATGACCACGATATTGACACTAAATATGACTTTTTAAATGGCTAACAAATCGTTCAAGCGGACGGCAAAAAGCCGCCGCCGCTTAACTTAAGCGTTATGTGTCATAGATAAATGGCGAAGGAATATCTGGAAAAGTTGTCCGAGCTAGTCTTGCGGCTGGATATTGAGAAAGAAGTCGATTATCGGATTGAGGTAAAACATCTCTTTACAGGGGCCGCTCTTTACGTGAATAAAGTCATTTGTGCGTCATGGTCTCCTGTAGGCTTGGCTTTTAAGTTGCCTGAGAAAGAAGTGGCTAGTTTAATAAGCAGTGGAAAAGCCAAACCCTTGAAATATTTTTCAAAGGGCCACGTGAAAAAGGGCTACGCACTTTTTGAGTTACCAGAAAAAAGCAGGCCAAGTAGATGGAAAGGATATTTTGTAAAAGCCATGAAGCACAGCCATGAATAGACACATAACAACCGGTTCCACGCGACCGGCTACGCCGGCGCGTGAGCCGGGTCGTTATGCATGAGGAGAAGGAGTTGAGAAAACTTGCCGTTCCCACCATCGCAGTTTTCCTACTAACCAGTTGGGTTGTTCTATCCCAGGCGCAAGGTGCGTCTCAAGACTGCGGGGAGGATGTCATTGAACTCTATGTTCAGGGGGATCCTCAGACTCGTGCTCTGTATAAGCACTCACGGGTGGAGTTTGAAGCGAAATGGTTGGAGAGAACGCGATGCAGGGCCGAACAGGGAGATGCAGAGGCACAACTTTCACTTGGAATCGCCTATCGCGACGGTAGCGACGGACCACCGCAAAACTATGTCAAAGCGGCGAAATGGTTCCATAAGGCTGCAGAGCAGAAAAATGCTATGGCTCAATTCAACCTGGGGCGGCTGTACGAGAATGGGCACGGAGTGCCGCAGGATTACGTGAAGGCGCACATGTGGTACAACGTGGCGGTGGCAACATTCGGTTCCAACGGGAAGGACTCGCTATCACGCATGTCAGCCTTTAAACGCCGAGAGGCGCTGGCAGCTAGGATGACTTCGCAGCAGATAGCTGAGGCGCACGAATTGGCGAGAGAATGGTGGGAGAAGGCCAATAAATAGGATGCTAGAAAGGGTGCCGAGACCTATGCGGCAGAAAGTATCGCACCTAGTATATGAATTCGGAATGCATAACAAGGCGCGGTTGTCGGACAAATTTTCCGCTGTGCTCCAAATTTGCTGCGAAGCGCGGCGTTATACGGATTGGCGCTTCGACTAAAGAGAGACCAATGAGGGGGTTGGGTATACCGGACGCGGAGCTTGAAATCCTCAAAGCGCTCAACCGCGGCGACGTTGCATATCTCCTCATCGGCGGGTACGCGATGCGGTGGTACGGTGCCACCCGACAGACGATCGATGTGGACCTTCTGGCAAGCTCCACACTCGACAACGCCCGGCGGTTCGTCCGTGCGCTTGAGCGGGCGCTCGGCCACGTCCCCGGCTTCTCGGCCGAGATGTTTGCCGAGGCGAAGAAACAGGTGAGGTTTCAGGGCGACGGATACCGGATGTCCGTCCTCACATCAGTGGAGGGCCTCGCGTTCGAGGCCGCCTACGGGGAACGCGAACACGCCCCTCAGGGCCACGTCGTGATTCCTGTCGTGTCGCGGAGACATCTAGCGTTCATTAAGCGGGTTGCGGCCAACGCAGATCTGGGGCGTCGAAACAAGGAGATGGGCGACATTGCGTTCTTGGAAGCCCAGGGCACCGCATAACTTCGGCATCCAGCCGACGGCCTACGGCCGCGGCTGATACCGGCGTTGGGCAGCCTGAGGATGTCGACATGGAAGACTCCCACCTCGGCGACGCGGACATCACGAGCCGTTTCTCCGTCCAGCGGCTTGCGTGGGAGGACGACAACGGCTGGCACTACCTCGGTTTTGACGTGTCGGAATCCAGGACTTTCAAGGATGCCAGAAAGGTCTGCCGATGGGTCAAGAAATGCGTCAAGTGCTCGGGCCTATCTCCCATCCGGCCCTGCCGCAACTGCGGCAACACGCAGTTCACTGGCATCTCGATCACCGGCTCCTCATCCCCCGGGATCTCATGTAGCCGGTGCCGCCTTGCCGCGGCCCGGTGGGAATGCAAGGGGTTCAGGTGCAGCAACCCATACGATTCCACCCTGGGCGAGCTCTACCATCCCATCTGCTTCATCGCCACGGCAGTTCTGGAGAATCCACTCGCTTCTGAGCTTACGCTCCTGCGACGCTTCCGCAGAGAGCTGGAGCGCTCGCAAACTGGACTGCTCTTCACCCGAGGTTATGATCGCGTTTCACCTTGGCTTGCCTCCATCGTTTCTCGAAGCCCAGTGGCTCGGCACACAGCAAGGTTACTCGTTGTCCGTCCCGCGTTGCTCCTCGCACGATGGCTCACACCGGGCGCTGGGAACACGGCGACGGATACTAAGCGTAGTTGAGTTTGGGCATGCCTCTCCGTCCGCTGCCCAACTACTGCGTGAACCCGACGGCGGGCGGGAGGGCAGGGCCAGTGCGCGAGTTCGCGCTCGCCCGCCGCGGGTTACGCATGCGTTAGCTCATGGAGAATCCGATGAGAAGATTAATTTTGCTCTTCAGCCTCGTCTTGTTACTCGGTGGGTGTATTACTACCGGACCGACTAATAATGTCGACTTTGGCAAGATTGAAACCATCAGAGAACTAGAAGGTGTCTACCAAAATCTTGGTGAACGTGAACAGGGAGCATATCCTATTTATCTGTCACAGGTGATTTGGCCGAAAACCGTAGGAATAGATCACGCCGCTATTACAACCATCGAGGTCAGGTTACTGAACCCCAACACTCTCGGAGTCAGGGCAAGCAGTAACAATGGTGTCGAAAAAGAGGATACGTTTGTTGAAGGGAAGGACTTTGAGATTCATTCCGGACGCATTCGTTTGAAACAAAGCTTCAGGATTGCTGGTTTCAGGTCAGGAGATCTCATTGTCGGTCCCACCTACGAGCGAGATGAACTCGGTCTCGATAGGAAGGGGCATGGAAAGCTGAGCAAACAAGGCGGTTTTGTTGGGTTAGTCGTGAGCCTCATACCCATGGCCATCGGTGTCAACGAAGACGTGCGGTTCGTCAGAATAGATAAAGTGCCGAACCCATGAGCTAACAATTTGCTCAACACGGACGTGCAAAGGACGCGCGCCGGTTAGCTCGGGGTTGGGCGGTACGGGGTGTGTGATGAGTTCGATCTACGTCGATGTGAAGATCGGAGGTGCCAGGGCAAGATTAATCGTTCGCAGCCTTGTCGATACGGGTGCGGAGATTTCCCTCCTTCCGGTGAACCTTGCCAGACGCATTGGAGCATGGAAAACCAAACGGCAGATCACCGTGGTCGGCGTCCATAATCAGTCGCGGACTCTACAGCTAATCGTTTGTCGAATTTGGGTTCCATCTCTTGGTAATATCGGCGGTCGAGTCCCATTCGCCATGACTGACAATGACCAGGAACCAATTATTGGCATGGACGTTCTTAAGCCAATGGGTATCTCGATCAACACAAAGACGGGCGTCCTATCGGTCCAAAACGAGGTGTGGGAGGCATTTAAGACTCTCGCTGGTGCAGGGGTGGCATTCTACGCAGGCATAAGCCTGCTTGAGGCATTGAGCGGGAGCAAAAAACGCCGATATCGTCGCCCAACAAGGCGCTGAACACGGACGCGCAAAGAGCGCGCGCCGGTTAGCGTAGGCGTTAGGCCGCATGCCTTGCGGGTGAAAGGGGAAAATGGAAAACAGATTTACTAGATTGCTACTCGTTCTTACCGTGGCGGTGGCACTAGCAGGTACGTCATTCACTGCTCCTATTGTGTTCGGTCAGCAAAGCGAGTCGGGCACCAAGGCCGATCACTACCCAACCTTTTTTAAAGTTTATAGCAAAGATGGGCGAGAAAGCCTGACCGCAAGCTGCACCCCGATTGACCTTAGCACTGTTGTAAATCAAGTGACCTGTAAATTTATCCACGTACGCTTCGATCTTCCGGAGGAACGGCCAGACAAGACGGCAATTCCCCTGTCGGTAGAGGAGGCACTTAAGGCAGATCCAACGTTAGCGCAGGAAGTGAAGAAGAACCCCAAGAAATTTGAGCAGGAAATGAGGAAGGGGCTAGAAAAGGTTAAGCAAGGTTTCTGTTCCCCCTCTTCTAAAGAGAGGGTTGCCATTGAGACGAAAATGCGTGACCCAGAGATGGGACCTAAAAGAAAAAACTATTACCAGCAATGGCTTGCGGCATGCTCGGACAAGGACCCGAGTGTCTTCGTTAAGCGGATGTTGGATCTCGAACGACGAACTTGCGGCCTTTGGGTTGATCACTTCAGGCTTGAGTTCAAAAAGGCCAGAGAGGGTCAATGGTTATACCGGCAAGAAACACCTGGCCTTCTTAGCAAGGTGTTGAAAGTCTATGAACTTACCGGAGACAGTGCGCTATGGACCCTCTCGGAAACACGTGTGCCCACTGAAGGTGCAGAAGAACAACCTGCCCAGACTGTTTGGAGTTGGAAAAATGTCACAGAATATGAGATGCCGTGCGAGTTCATCTCACACAGCCTGATTCAGTTCCCGTGATCTGGAAAACGATTCCTGGCCTAACACGGCGCTCCAGGGGACTCGCAAAAAGCGGCGCGCCCCTGAGCTTGATTCGTTATGCGTCTCAGATCGGAGAAGAAAATGAATGAGAAGTCCTCTTTGGACGTCATTCCTCTGAAGCACTTCTGGTGGCATCAGCTGTGTCTCAATACTGCTCACTTTTCTGTGTGGATCGGATTCTGGATTGCCGTATACCACGCTTGGCGAGAAGCTGATTTTGCCTTACTGGCGTTTCCACTGATGCTCCTCGGGATAGGACTCTTGATATTTCGTGGCGTCGCATTCTTTATGAACACGTGGGTTATTTGGTCTGCCTACATATCACATCGTGAGATTAGGGAGGCAGAAGACATCGAGGAAGAGCAGCGTCACGAACATGCAGAGTGAGAACCAGCTGGAGCAGCTGTGAATGACACGCATAACCAGCCCATCCAGCCGACGCCGAAAAGCAGCGCGGCTGATGGGCGTCGTTAGGCATCATTTCTATGCTTACCAACGATAGTCTTGTGAAAGCAGATAGATTCACGGCCATAATGCAGAAGATCGGCTTTGCGATTTGGCAGCTTCAGGAGCTGGAGTGGGCCACAGCACATTACTTGACCCTATGTCTCCATGCGAAGCGGGGTATCGGCCAGGAGAAGGGCGCCGCCCTTCTTGAAGCAGCTGGGAGGGGGACCTTTGGCTCCCTGCTGAACGAACTCTCTAAATCAGGCATTCTTGCTTCTGAGCTCGCGAAGCGGCTCAACGCTGCACTCGATGACAGAAACTGGCTTGTGCATCGGTCTCGCCGGGAAAATCGGGGCGTTTTAAATTCCGACAAACAGTGTGCAATTCTTATCGCGAAGCTTGAGAGAATCAGTGCCGAGGCACTATCTCTCTTAAAGGAGGTTGGTCAACTCATAGAGCGGTATGCGCTCGATTCCGGCGTGTCGAAAGAGTTCGTTGATCGGGAGGCCGAGCGCCTCCTGATACAGTGGGGCACTCTCGAGTGAGCAGCCTAATCGAGTGACATCAGCTCACAGTGCGTTTGGCGGACACTCCGTCATGGAGACGGGTAATGAGCAGGTTTACGGTAATGGTCGCTCTCATCATATTGTCAGCCTGTGCGGGTGCAGGTGCAGGTGGACTAAAGCCCTCAATCGCAACCTCACCGCCTGGCTACCTCGAATCCTTTCCTTTGGGTTCTGTAACAGAAACTGAGATGATCTCTAAATCAGGTCCTCCGGACAGAACAATTGATTTTGGAGGAAAGAAGGCCTTTGGTTACCAGCTCGGAGAGGGGCTTGGCGTGCGAACCTTTACCTATATCTTTGAAGATGGCGTCATAGCTGATGTGCTTTACAACGACAACGGGCCCTACAACGGTTCAACCGCAAAGAAAGCGCAAAACAAATAGACTCAGTCGGCTCGCCTAACAATTCGCTGAACGCGGACGCGCGAAAAACGCGAGCCGGTTAGCTTTCGCGTTCGGTGGAAGTAAAAAAAGGAAAGGGGGCTATCAACTATGTTCATAAAGTGGTTCGTCGCACTATTGATTTTCACATTTACTATTTCATCGGTTGCCTGTAGCAAGAAGCTTGATTCAAGTAGCCTGCCCGTCAACACCCAATTCCTAATGGCAGACAATCTTATGTGCGAAATCGTAGCCGGATCAAATCGTAATGAGATTGGGAATAATATCACTTTGATGGGTCTTTTATCGGATCAGCCCAAAGTAAAATATGAAAGTGGGACGACTTCCCCAATGGAAAAGGTCTTTGAGTCTGAATCGACACTCACAATTCAACTTATTGCATCTGGGACTGGCAGTGTAGACACGTTCGTGATTGACATGAAGAAAGGGCATTTCTCACGCGCAGCGGCTGGGTCCCTTGCGGGGGTTTACTCCGATGCTGCCATTGGCACATGTAAATAGAGCGCCGAACAAGGCGCTCAAGCGGATCGCCGAAAAAGCCGGCTCCCGCTTAGCTTATCGTTAGGCCGCACCACACATGGACACGAAAATGTTGAACACCATCGGGCTTATTCTGGACTTTATCGGTGCCGTGATTCTCTTGATCTATGCAACAAGAACCGTGGGAGCGACTACACCAGTGGACCAAGACTATCTGACCTCTCGTTGGTGGTCGTATGCGGGCTACGGTTTTATCGCCGTGGGCTTTTTGTTCCAATTAATTGGGAGTCTATGTTGAAGATCCAAACGTTCGCTTGCTGAGCGTCGATTGCTTCGTTCATCCGAGGGGGGAATCATGCTACAGATGCTGCTATTGCTCTTACTCATTTCGGCGTCTGGCGCAGCCTATGCTGAAGAAGGGGTCTACATCCATGACGGGTTTCTTAAGGGCGAGCAGTATTTGAAACTTTCCGAAACACAACAACGGGGATATGCCATAGGGCTAGTTGACGGCCTTTTCCTTTCTCCCCTGTACGGCGCTCCAAAGGCACGTATTGCCCCATTCGAGAAATGCGTTGAGGGCATGTCGGACACCCAAGTTGCTGCGGTCCTGACGAAGTACCTACAGGACCGCCCAGCTCGATGGCATGAGTCAGCAAACGCCGTGTTCTTCGGTGCGCTTAAGGACGCATGCGCGATCAAGTGACGTGCAGCCTAACCCGTCACTCAACCCGACCGGACACCAGCAGGGCTCACTCGCTCCGCTCGTGGCGTCGGGGGCCGGCGGGTTAGTTCTCGTCGTTAGACCTCAATCAATATGGCGTTTGGTAAAGGTCCTCATTTGAACTTGAACTGGCTTACGCCCTTGCTCGTCATTTTGGCTTTGGTATTGAGTTTCGCAGCAAAGTGGCTGGTTCCGCTTTCACTTCCTCGGTTCAGCGTGTTGCTATTGAACTTGGTCGGAACGGTTCTTCTGGCGTCCGCTTTTGAACCCAACTTTCCTAAGCATGGCGATGGTGGATGGCGGGATAGCCTAAAGTACGCGGTGAAAGAGTTCCCAAAATATGGCTCTCCTCCTGCGTTCGATCTGGTGCGTTTTTATGTAGGCCTCCTATTCCTCTTAGCTGGGACGATTATGTCGGCAGCGTTATCGTGAGTGGAGCCGAAATTTTATCTGATTTCTGTATCTCGACTTTCTTATGAATATGATGATTCACAGATGTCTGACACCGCCACCCAAAGCGATTAAAGAGCCTCAAGACCGAGACCATGATGATTTAAAAGAGCGAACCGAAGGGACCCTGGGGATATAGTATATGGAGCAGGTTATTTTATACGCTTGGCTCTTTGTTGGCATCGTCGTGAACACCGCTGACACGCTTATCGACTGGCTAACGGCCCATGGATTCCCATCTGGCATAGTTGTTATCGGAATTATCGGGGCGATTGCATTCCATGTTCTCGACAAGTGGTCAATTGAGATAGGGGAGCGGGTTCAAGCTATCGAATCGAAGTTAGGCATCGAACGGACACCGCACGTACCGAAGAAATCTCCCTGGTGGATGCTTCTTGCGTGGTTCATAGTGGCGATTTACTTATTGGGGAAGTCGCTTCAGGCGGACGGCTTTGCCTTTGCCGCTGGTATTGCCGTATCGGGCTTCATGCTGCTTCTATGCGCCTTCTGCGCTTACTGCTTTATTGATCAAGCGGTAAGGGATTACTGGCGCAAAAAGCGAGAGACACAGGAGCTACTAGACAAAGTATTTAGCAAGCGGGAGACGGATTAAGAAGAGAGATGACAGCGAGAAAGAACGGAAAAAGAGACAAGCTCAATTATCGGAGAAGCTTGCCTAATTATCGGCTTGAGAGCGACCGGGAAAAAACACCCGTCAGCTCAGCCTTCGTGTTAGACCTCGCCGATGCGGTGTGAAATGAGTGACGAACGACAGCTTATGAACGTATTCCTCGACCTGCTCCCCAATCAGCCGCGAGACGATCAGACACGCGAAAGCTTTCGGCAGCTCCTCCGCCAGCGCTTTGAGGAACGTCTGCCAGAGGCCGTCGAGCGCATCTGGGAACTGCCCCCGATCATTCTGAAAGAGCCTTTTGAGGACTACATGGAGCTTCTTCTTGAAGCACGCACTCTGTTCTTAATGGGTCATTTCTATTCCTGCGTTGCCATGTGCGGCGTCGTTGGTGAGCGTCTGGTCAAGGACGTTTTGCGGGTCTCTGTTCTGGTTCAGAAGGAGGGTGGCCCGCAGCCACCGCCGGACGTTGCGCTGGATCAACTGGAGCGAGTCGAGGTGAATGGAATCGTCAGGTTCTTGGAGAAGGCTGAACTTCTGGATGTCAAGGCCGCAAGGGCTGCTGCTGCCCTTGGCGAGTTGCGCAACAAGTACGCTCACGCGCGAGGTAAGAAACCGCAAGGCGATGCCCTTGAAGCCATCAAGCTGCTTCACGTCCTTGTCGAGGGTACAGTGTCCGTGTTCAAGGACTTTGAGATCAAGGAGGGCGCGTTGGTCCGCAAAGCAAGTGATCCAATGAGGGTGTGAGGTCTAACCCTTGGGTTGAGACGGACGCGAAGACGCGCCTCTCACCCAAAACGTTAGGTCACACCACGAGAAAGGCAAATGCTATGGACCAGACGTGTCAAGCTTTCGTGTTAAGGATCGCCCCAAGCGGAGGGGACCGCGTGGATGAGGCAGTTGCTTCAAATCAAATCATCATAGGGTGGTCAAAGGCCGTGGAACTGCTTGACTCAAACTTGGACTGGCATACCTTCCGCGAGGCGATGCGCAAGTGCTACTACCCCGACGAGCCCAATCTACGCCGTGCCGGCAATGCGGCTGGCCACATGTGGCGATTCATCCGTGAGATGAAACCGGGCGATCTTGTGGTCGTGCCGCACGGGTCTGAGTTCTGCGTTGCCGAGATCGCTGCCGCTGCAACCCACGACCCGTCAAAGATCGACGATGACACGGCGTTCCGGCGCAATGTGAAGTGGCTTAACGACAAACACCCAATGCCCCGTACCCTAGCGCGTGCCGCTTTGCAGTCTCGCATGAAGGCTTACGGCACTTGTGCATACGCGACAGACCTGCTCGGGGAGATCACGGAATGCCTTGAGGTCGCTGGTCAAAAACAGCGGCCAACTTTTGAGTCGGATTTGCACAACCGGTTAGTGCGTGAAACCTTGGCCGAAATTCGTTCAGGGCGTCTCGAGTCTTTTGGCTTTGAATCTTTCATCCAGAAAGTTCTGAAGGGACTTGGTGCTGAGGAAGTCCGGATCATACCGAGGTCTCAAGACAAGGGAGCCGATCTGCTTGCCACCTTCCTCGTTGCCGGAGCCTTCAGGCTGCTTGTTGCGGTTCAGGCGAAGCACTATAGACCGGAGCCCCCCGTCGGACCAGAGGCGGTGCAACAACTCATCCAGGGTATCGAAGCCGAATTGGCAGACCTTGGTATGGTGGTGACATCTGGAACCATTTCAAAGGAGGCGGCGCAGCTTGCAGAGAGCTTTTTCGAGGAGAAGGGAACGAAGATTGAGCTTGTCGAAGGGGTGCAACTGGCGTCTCTCATCGTCGAGCGGGGTCTCTCCTCGACCTAACAAACCGCTGCAGCCGACGCCTTACAGCCTCCGCTCGTCCCTCGCTCCGGCTTTCGGCAGCAGGTGAGCTTTATCGTTAATCACTTTTCAATAAAAACTCGTTTCCATCGATATCTTTAAACTTTGCGAAGGAACCTCCTGAACTTTTTTTCACCTCCCCAACGATTTCTACCCCATTGGCTTTGAGTCTTTGAACCTCCTCCTCAACGTTTGAGCATTGAAAAACAATGGACGCTTTACACTCATTCCATTTGGGCATAATCGATCTTGGATAAAGGACTAAACAGGTTTGCCCCCCTTTGGGGCCCATTTCCAGTAGATGGACATGGTCTCCCATGAGAATATTTTTTTGGATCACGAATCCGACCTTTTTCATCCAAAAATCAATGGTTTTATTTTGATCCTCCACAAAGACGGCAACGGTATGAATATGTGTAATCATAGATCTCCTCCAATCTCAATATATAAGATCAACTTTATTCCAATACGATTTTATTTCTCTTTTTTAGTTCAAAAAATGTTAATTCCCACGTACCGGATTGGACATCATGTCGTAGAATATAGAGGCTCCCTTCCGTGCAAATGACCTTGAAATAACGGTGCTCTGGAGCAAGCCACCGGTCCATGACCTCCTTGACCTCAAAACGGGTTTCCCCAATATAAAAAGCCCTAGGGGTCTCCTCCCCCTTATACCCCGCATAGCATTCCACCCGAAGGGTAATCATTCTTGAAAAATTATCCCATATCGGTACAGTAAAAAGGCAATCAATCCGATCAAAGCCAATTTAAACAAAATCCAATAGGCTAATCGAGCGTTCATCAAATTATTCTTCCTGTGACTTCGCTGGTCTCTTTTTGATCTAATTTCTCTTTGCATTTCATACAAAATTTCCACCCTTTTCGATCCGTATCCCGAATGGTACTCGAAAAATGCATCACGCAGAGCTCATCGGGACAATGCAGAAGCCGATAGGTATGCCCAACCTCGTGGATTGCCTCCTTTAATATCCGGTTATGGTACAATGCATCATTCGAGGTGTGATCATAAAATTCTGGATCTAAACGGGCCAATGAAATAATCGCCACCCCTTTATCAAAATCAGCCTCCCCAAACACGAAATGCAATCCCTCAGCGTAAAGGTCCACACTGGTTATCCCTAAAACCTTACTTGGATACCGAATTTGCTCATCCCATTTTACAAGGGTCTTTAAAATTTCAGTTGAAGAATATTGGTGATGCTCTGAGTCATAACCTTTATCCGGAACATGGATCGGCTTGTGCATTTTTACGGGAAGTTTGAAGGTTTTAGATAAGGAATGGGCAAGTTCTTTCAAAATATGGATGGGAACATTGCCGATACGAACAAGATGTATCATACCTTATCAATCAAAAATCTTTTTTCTTTTCACTATCCAACGGGCAGAAAAACTTTTCGGTTGTGATGAACTTCATGCTCCACGTTCTTAAATAGATCCGTTCATTTTAAAACAATTTTGGGCCTTTGAAAAGAAGTTTTGAATTCAGAAATCGAAGATGGTTTCTCTTAGGGGGGAATTCAAATTGAAAATGGGCAAAAACTTAAATCACCCAATGTGTGTTTTAGATTTCCCTCCACCCTCTATGGGAGGGATGGGGAAAAACCCGCTTTTGCAGTGAACTGGGACAACCTTTTTAACTCACTGGCAATATCCACCGGACCATCCGGTTTTTTAACCATTAGATTAGAATCGTCCAAACGAACAGGGAATCCCATTTCTTTAGTCAAGATGGAAGAAAGGCCCTCCACATTCAACTGCTTAGGGTCAACTTTTAACACATAGAGCTCTTTTTGTTCGGTTTGGATCAGTCTTTTATTTTTACTTCTGGGATGGTCTGGGGGAAGATAAATGGCCCCGGTATGAAAATCCAAGGCAAAAGCAATGACTCCTGGTATGACAAAAAAGAGAAGCCCTGCTGCATCTAATAAAACAACAACGATATCCAGCGCCCCCTGCTTTTGGCCCTGGCGTTCAGGATAAAGTATGGTACCACATGAAAAAAGCTGAAATACAAGAACAGAACATAATAAAAACATTGAAAACTTTTTAAAAACCTTCTGGACTTCCTTATTTAAAATTCTTTTTATCATGCCCCCTCGCGTAGGATTTTTCCGGTATGGAATTCCTATAATGGTCTAAACTATTTTAAAAATCCTTTAATGTCAAGGGTCCGCCTGGAGGCCAAAACAAACGATCCTTTTTCACAATTACCTACGGCTTGTAAACCCTTTGGGGTTCTCTGGAGAAAAAGGGGTTCAACAAAATTGCCCCTAAATTCTTTTTTCCTTTAATTTTACTTGATTTTCTCCTGTTTATTTGCTATTCTTCTCTTAGCTTTGTTTCAATTGTTTTGAAGGTTTGCATAAACCGTAGAGGCTTTTAATCAAAGCCCTGCGGTTTTTTTTTTTAAAGAACACCTTCTTTCCCATTGAGACAAAGAGAACAAAGTATGAAAGGAGAAAAGTAGTTATGCCGAAAGGTAATGTAAAATGGTTCAATGCCAGTAAAGGCTTTGGTTTTATTTCACAGGAGAGCGGAGAGGATCTTTTTGTTCACTTCTCAGCAATCCAAGGGGATGGCTTTAAATCCTTGGATGAAGGTCAACCCGTGGAATTTGAAATTACCCAGGGACCCAAAGGGCTTCAGGCAACAAACGTCGTTAAGCTTTCATAGCTTATGGATAAGCCTCCCGAATATATTCGGGAGGCTTTTTTTTTCTTCTTCAAAAAAGAGGAAAATTTAATAAATTAAAATTTTGCGGAACGGCTGGTTTCCAAAACCGGGTGAAAGGAAAATCACCTGGTTACTTACACCCAATACCCCAGGTTATCTCAGATTACCTAGAAGCAATTGAATCCTTAAAAGACCGGTAATCTGTGGTTCAAGACAAAGGTGACCTTAAACACAAACATGGTATAATAAGTACTAGATTTTTCAATGAATTACAAAAAGGAGAATAAATGTCCACAGAAAAAATCAGTGTTGGAGGTGAAGCGGACTCAATCTGCACCAAATGTAAGAAACCTACCGTCCATGTGATTACCGCTTTGGTAAAAGACCGGATCGCAAAGGTTCAATGCAGGGATTGCGGGGGGATTCACCGATATCGCGATCCCAATGCCCCCATTAAACCTCCCCGAAAACGTTCTGGAAAAATTTCTCCCCAAGAAGCCTGGGAAAAGATCATGAATACGGTTGGAAACGATAAAAAGGTCCCTTATGCTCTTTCGGGTCATTTCAGGGTCAATGACCTAATCGACCATTCCACCTTTGGCCTCGGAGTTGTAACCAACATGATTACCGATGAAAAAATTCAGGTCATCTTTAAAGACGGGGAAAAACTTTTGGTCGCAGGTCGCTAAGAGTGCCGTAAACTTTTTTTATTTCCGCCCTTCCCTAGGTTGACGTCGGACCCTTTATACTGATACAATGCCACTATCACCGGGACCCTTCGGGGCCCCGATTTTTTTTGTCAAAAAGCATGGGAAAATAGAATGAACCCTATTCAGAAAAAAATTAGAAATATCGCCATCATCGCCCACGTTGACCACGGTAAGACAACACTGGTAGACGGGCTACTCCGTCAAAGTGGAACCTTCCGGGCCAACCAAACCATTCAGGAACGGGTAATGGATTCCAATGTTTTGGAAAAAGAACGGGGAATTACCATCTTGGCGAAAAACACCGCAATCCGATATCAAGGGCATCGGATTAATATTGTTGACACTCCGGGCCATGCTGATTTCAGCGGAGAGGTAGAGCGGATTCTTACAATGGTCGATGGGGTCCTCCTTTTGGTGGATGCGGTGGATGGTCCAATGCCACAAACCAAATTTGTTCTCGGCAAATCCTTAGCGCTGGGACTTCAACCAATCGTGGTAATTAACAAAATCGACCGCCCGGGGGCTCAACCCGATGAGGTGGTCAACCACACCTTTGATCTCTTCATTCAGCTTGGCGCCAATGATCAACAGCTTGAATTCCCTATTATTTATGCATCTGCAAAAGAGGGTTATGCCATCAAAAACCTGGGGGATACCCCCAAAGACTTGAATCCTCTTTTTGAGAAAATTTTGTCACATGTACCTCCCCCATCTGGGAGTGAACACCTTCCCCTTCAAATGTTAGTCACCACCTTGGATTACGACAACTATGTGGGCCGGATTGCCATTGGAAAGATTGAAAATGGAATTTTGAAGGTCGGTAATCCCATCGCTCGCGTAAAACGAGATGGGAACGTTGAAAAAGGCCGGGTGACAAAATTGTTTGGATTTAATGGACTAGAACGTATTGATCTTGAATCTGCCCAGGCGGGTGAAGTGGTGGCTATCGCAGGCTTGCAAGGAATTGAAATCGGAGAAACCATTGCAGATACGGAAAATTCTATTGCCCTTCCGCCCATTGAAGTCGGGGAGCCTACTTTGACAATGGAATTTATGGTTAATAATTCCCCTCTGGCCGGAACCGAGGGGGAGTATATCACCAGCCGGCATCTTCGAGAACGCCTTTTCCAGGAACTTCGGACCAATGTGGCTCTACGCATTGAAGAGACAGAAAATGCAGATGTGTTCAGGGTATCGGGTCGAGGGGAATTGCACCTGGCCATTTTAATTGAAAATATGCGAAGGGAAGGCTTTGAACTGGCGGTATCAAAGCCCAGGGTAATCCTCAAAAAAGTGAAGGGGGAAACCCTAGAACCCTATGAGTTATTGACCGTGGATGTGGAGGAATGTTTCCAAGGAGCCGTAATTGAAAAGCTCGGGAAACGAAAAGGGGAAATTCTCAAACATCAAAACGGTACCGATGGGAGAACACGTTTTGAATACCGAATCCCGGCCCGAGGGCTCCTCGGTCTTCAATCTGAATTCTTGACCGAAACCAAGGGGACCGGGATTTTGCATCATATTTTTGACCGGTATGACTCATACAAAGGGGAAATCCCAACCCGAACCCGTGGTGTTTTAATTGCCATGGAACCAGGGGAAACCGTTTCTTATGCACTCTTTAACCTCCAACCGAGAGGAACTCTCTTTGTAGGACCAGGTATAAAATGCTACGCAGGGATGATTATTGGGGAACATTCAAGGGAAAACGATCTTGTTGTAAATCCCCTCAAAACCAAAAAACTAACGAACATGCGGGCATCAGGAAGCGATGAAAATATTCAACTCACTCCTCCACGCCTTCTCACCCTTGAACAAGCCATCGAGTTCCTTGCCGATGATGAACTTCTTGAAGTCACCCCACTCTCACTTAGGCTCAGGAAGCGGGTCTTGGATGAGATTGAACGGAAACGGGTCGCCAAAAAATAAATTTTAAAAACCCAAACCTCTTTTCCTCATCCTTCTTTAGATTTTTAGTTAAAGAGTCTCACAAAACTTCTTCTCTCCTTTTCTTCTCCCCTTTCCTAAAAACCAAAGTCCCTATCCTTTTGGGAAGGATCTTCTCCACCCTTTCAGTCATTATTTAAAGTTTTCGGCCAAAACCTTTGAAGAAAATTTCAAAAACCCATTCAGATCAGACCATAGGGGAAAAATTGCCCAAATAAAAATGCCTGTTATAATTGGTAATTGACCTATGGTGACTTTCCAACCCATTCATTTTCTTAGAAAAATAAAAAGCCTATCCTTTCCTTTTTACTCTAAAGGTAATGGGCTTCAACGGGAGAAATTGAAAACCTGTAAAACCTCGTTAATTTTTAGCTTTTACAGCCTAAAATCAAAATTAATCGCCCTATTTACCTTTTTATTTTTTATGGTCATTTTCATCGTATTTTTTGTTTCCCTTTCCCAGCAAAAACAACTCCTTTCCGAGGAAATCGAAAAAAGAGGGAAAATAACCGCAGCTTTTTTAGCCTTGAGTGCGAGGGATGCCGTTCTTGAAAAGGATCTTTTGACCTTAAATGCTTTGGTAGGAGCCACTCAAAAAGACGGGGATATATTACATATTGCAATCTTAGACCATCGTAATGTGGTCATCATGCATTCCGATGTAACTAAAATTTCATCACACCAAAAAATTTCTTTAATAAACTCCCCCATTACCCAAGTCAGATCAAAAGCGCAAAACCAAAAAAACCCAAACATCACCATTAAAATAACTGAACCCATCCAAATGGATGGGAAAAAGATTGGAGAAGTTAATCTCTTACTGAGTAAAAAAGGAATTGAAGATTTAATTCAGGACGCAAAAATTAATTTATATAAAACAATGGGTTTAGGGTTGGTCTTGGGAATGACTGGCATTTTACTATTAGCAAAAGTTTTTTTAAAACCCGTGAGGGTCCTGGCCAAAGCCACCCAAGAAATTGCGGAAGGAAATTTGGATGTTTTTGTCCCTATTAAGGCACGGGATGAAATAGGGAGGTTGGGTTCCTCCTTTAATATCATGACCTCAAAGTTAAAATTTGCCTATGAAGAAGTCGAACGTGGAAATATCGCCATAACACTTGCCTTAGCTGCTGCCGTTGAGGCCAAAGACCCTTACACTCGGGGGCATTGTGGCCGTGTTAGTGCATATTCCATTAGGTTAGGAAAATTTATGGGCCTATCACAAAATGAAAAAAAAGAACTAGAGTTGGCCTCCATTCTCCACGATATAGGAAAAATCGGCGTCAAAGATGACATTTTAACCAAACCCGGGCGGCTTACTTTAAAAGAAATGCAAATCATGCAGCTTCACCCCCAAATAGGGCGGCAAATCATGGAAAAAGTCGAACCCCTTCATAAAATTGCAGAATATACCCTATTTCACCATGAACATTTGGACGGAAAAGGCTACCCTCAAGGCCTCAAAGGGGAAAAGATTCCTTTAATTAGCCGAATTATCACCATTGCGGACTCCTTCGATGCCATGTCTACCAGCCGGCCATACCGTGAGGCTCTCCCGGAAGGACAGGCAATAGAAAGGTTAATTAAGGGAAAAGGACGTCAGTTTGACCCTGATTTAGTAGATTATTTTACAAAATTATGGGAGAGCGGAGTTATTCATGAAATTAGAAACCAATATTCGGAAAACGAATAAATTCCAATACTCCCTCTTTTTTTTTTATTGGGGATGTTAGGGTTTCTTGGATTTCTGGGCGGATGTAGCCTTTTTCCTTCAATGGAGGAGGAAGGTTTTATTAAATCAAACGATTCCTACATCAGGGGGGAAAATTATTTTACCCAAGGGTATTATCAATCTGCTTTAATGGAATTTAAAAATGTCCCATCCTCCCATCCGGAATTTCAGAAAGCAAAGGAATACCTTGAAAAAACAAACCAACGGTTATCCAGAGTTGTTTATTATGAAACCAACGCGATCCAGTATGAAAAACAAGGGGAATTATTGAAAGCCCGTCATTCCCTAGAACATGCCCTCAAAATTTACCCCAAAAACAAAGAAATTCAAAAATTACATAAAAACCTAAACAAAGAAATCCATATTTTGGCTGAACTCAGCTTTAAAAAAGGAAATTCCTTTTATCAGGAAGGAGATTTTGACAACGCGATCACCCATTTCAAAAAGGCTTACCAAATGGGTTCTTCGGGGCACGCCCTTGCGGATCGTCTAGCCATCGCTTACAATTCCCGCGCCTTAAACCTTTATCGAAAAGGAAACCTCACCGAAGCCATAGCCAATTTAAAGCAATCTTTGGATATCAACCCCAAACAAGAAAATATCCGGGTTCAACTAAATGAGATGGAACATCGTCTGGGCCTTCTAAAAAAGCTGAGCCCCTAGACCCCTTTTTTTCCTCACTTTTTTGTCCCGGCGAAAATTTATTCCTTTTTCCCCAAAACCTATTTGTACTCATACATGTGGACATCTCTTTGAGGAAATGGAATACTTATCCCTTCTGCGTCAAACCGCTTTTTCATACTCTCGTTAATGCCAAAATAGACTCCCCAATAATCCGGTGTTTTGACCCAAGGACGAACAGCAAAATTGACACTGCTATCCGCTAGCTCAAGGAGCCCTACCGTGGGGGCAGGATCTTTAAGAATCCGTTCGTCTTTCGATAAAACGTCTCCAATGACCCGTTTGATTTGGTCAATGTCACTGGTATATCCCACCCCAAAAACGAAATCCACCCGACGTGTTTCCTTGCTGGAATAATTTGTGATGGTATCCCCTGTTATTTTTGAATTGGGAACAATAATGGTCCGATTATCAGGACTCTTGAGCTGGGTCGTGAAAATATGGATGGCTTCCACTACCCCCGCAACCCCCCCCAGCCTCTACCTAATCTCCAACTTTAAACGGGCGGAAAATTAACATGAGGAACCCGGCTGCAAAATTCGCCAGATTCCCCTGTAATGCAAAGCCGATGGCTAACCGGCCGCCCCAAGGACCGCTATAAACGAAGTAGTTTGTATATTGAGCTGTCCAAGGGCTACCAAGATGACAAAGGTCATCAGACCCACGTAAATCAGGTTGGAAGAAAAGGATACCAGTGTCGGATCAATACCCTTTTCGCCATTGTTTTGCGAACCATATTGGTCAGGAATTTTGAAGCCCAACGGCCCATGATTAAAATAGCAACCGCCGCGAGGATTTTAAGGCCAAATGTTGCCACCAACTCCTGAACCTTTGAAATTACTATTTCCATTTTTTACCTCCCTTGAAGATCAGCGATTAAACACCCTTAAGATTGAACCCTTTTGATTTTATTCTGGTTAAACGGCTCGAAACCAACCCAAAAATTATTTTTCTTCAATCAAAGGATTTTCCTTAAAAAAGCCCAAATCGGTACCCAATTTTTACCCAACAGCCAAAACAATGGATCTTTTTCTTTATTTTTTGAACTTTCTGCTTGATTTAGCTAATTTTATTTGTTAAGATGCTATTTACTTTGCTTTAAGCGTTTTGGAGGTTTGATCAACCGCAGAGGCTCTTACACAAGGCCCTGCGGTTTTTTTATGAAACCTCTTAGTGAAGTAGAGCAAAGCAACAAAAATTAAAAGGAGAAAATGAGTTATGTCAACAGGTAAAGTAAAGTGGTTTAACGCCGATAAGGGCTTTGGTTTTATTTCTCAGGAAGGGGGCGATGATGTGTTCGTCCACTTTTCAGCCATTCAAGACAATGGTTTTAAATCCCTTGAGGAAGGCCAAGAAGTAGAATTTGAAGTTACTCAAGGCCCCAAAGGCTTGCAGGCCACCAATGTGGTGAAGCGTTAATTTTTTTTAGCGTATACTACTACAATGAAGAGCCCCTTCAACTCAAACGAGGGGCTTTTTTTTAAAATATAGAAAAAAAAGGTTTTTCGATTTTTCTACATGTGTTATTTTAAAAAATCTAAAAATAAAATGAACCGTGAGCTGGTTTCCTTCCTTTTGGTGTATACCCGCTCAAGAGCGGGGTCTTCCAGGCCTTAATCTGTTTTTTCCCGTCTCTCATTTTGGTTCCTTTCAATCATACTGGTACATTGATGGATTCCATCAATAGTATCTCAAAAATCCCTCAGAACGTCAGAGAGGGAAAAGGAGAAATTTCGTGACAAAATTTTCTGATTTAGGTCTTGCCCCAGAGCTTCTCCGGGCTATCCAAGAAAAAGGTTATAAAAACACCACACCCATACAAACCCAAGGCATTCCAAGAATTCTGGAAGGTCGTGACCTGGTGGGGTGTGCTCAAACAGGTACCGGAAAAACCGCTGTTTTTGTACTTCCCATCCTTCACCACTTGCGCCTAGGACAACCTAAACATCTTCGGGCTTTGATTCTCGTACCCACTCGCGAGCTTGCGGCCCAGGTTTACGAGAGCGTCCGCACTTATGGGCGCTATCTTCACCTAAAATCCGCGGCGGTTTTTGGGGGTGTGAGCCTGGTCCCCCAACAGCAGAAACTTCGCCAAGGGATTGACCTTTTGGTGGCTACCCCTGGCCGTTTGCTGGACCTTATGGAACGTGGCAACGTAAATTTTAAAAACCTTGAATTTTTCGTTTTGGACGAAGCCGACCGAATGCTGGACATGGGATTTATTGGTGACGTGAGGAAGATTGCCCGCAAATTACCTTCTAAACGAAGGACAATGCTTTTTTCCGCAACGATGCCAGAACCCATTCATCAACTGGCTAAAGAACTCCTGAATTCACCAGTTCGGGTGGAAGTTTCCCGGCAATCTTCATCAGCAGAGGGGATTCACCAGGAAATCTGCCCAGTGGTTGTTTCCAATAAGCGCAATTTTCTCCAAAATCTGATTAGAGAAGAAAAGATGTTGCAAACACTTGTATTTACCAAAACTAAAAGAGGGGTGGAAAAGCTTTCTAAATTCTTAATTCAAAGTGGATACCCCGTAGCCACAATTCATGGAAACAAGAGCCAGTGGGCAAGAACCCAGGCGTTGGAGAGTTTTCGGAGGGGGAAGGTTAATATTTTGGTGGCAACGGATGTCGCTTCCAGAGGGTTGGATGTTGTTGGGATTTCACATGTTGTTAACTTTGATGTCCCTCATTCCCCCGAGGACTATGTCCACCGAATTGGACGGACCGCACGGGCGGGCAAGGGAGGGAATGCACTGACATTAATGTCCCCGGAGGAAAAACCGCTGATTTGGGCAATCGAAAAGTTAATCGGAAAACGTATTCCGGTCAGGGGAATTCCTCAACTCCAAACCCACCTAAATTCCAATTCCACACCAAAACCGAGAAGCATCCCAGCAAAAGGAAAACCCTGGAAGCCAAGAAGTACAAACAACCGACCACTCAAAGGAGAAAACAGGTTCAGCTACAGGAACTCATAAACTCCCTTGAACACTTTTTTCAAAGGATAAACCTCTTCTTTTAAATACAAATAACTGCTTTTTTTTTAAAATTTGTATGTTTAGGAATAAGAGGTTATAATTTTCAAAATCGAATTCTTGCTCGGGAGTTATCCCCCATCTTTTGACCAACGACCCAAACCAGGTTATTCTAAAAATCTGGATACCGGGTAGCTGGAAATATGAAAAGAGAACATTCTGAACAGGGAAACGGTCCTTGGTATTTTCACCTGATTATGGGATGTTTCCAACGCCTTCCGCTTTCAATGGCCCTTCGTTTTGGGTCCTTTCTTGGATGTCTTGTCTTTTATCTTTGGCGCCCAAAAACGAAAATTGCCCTTCAAAATCTCCACCGGGCCTTGGCTGGAAAAAAATCAGATCGTGAAATTCGTACCATTGCCCGGAAGATGTATCAAAACTTCGGCAGGGGCTTGATCGAATTTTTTCGCCTCCCTCTTCTAACCCCAAAAACGATATACAACTATGTCACCTTTGAGGGTTTGGAACACCTCGAAGAAGCCCACAAAAAAGGCCGTGGGGTGTTTTTGCTCTCGGCGCACTTTGGTAACTGGGAGATGTTATCAGCGGTGCTGGCCCTACGGGGGGTCCCCTTTAATATGTTGGCCCGGAAGATAAAAAACAACCACGTGGATGTGTTTGTAAATGGGATTCGCCGTAGAGCGGGGGTAAACCCGATAGAGAAGAATGAAGGAACAAACAAGGTGATCAGCGCTTTTCGAAAAAACGAAATGGTAGGATTTGTCCTTGACCAGCATGCCAATGAGGCTTTGGGAATCCCTGTAAAATTTTTCGGTCAGAAATTTTTTGCTTTTAAAAGCCTGGCAATGCTGGCCCGCAGGTATAAGGTTCCCATTGTCCCCGTGTTTATGATCCGGGAACCCCAGGGAAAACACAGGGTGGTTATCGAACCAGCTCTCACGCTCTCACAGGGCCTGAAATTAAACGATTCCATTTTGAAGGACACCCAACATTGCATCCAGATATTGGAAAGGTATATCGGACAATATCCTGATCAATGGATCTGGTTGCACCGGGGTTGGAGAGAATGAAGGGTTATTCATCGCCACTTAAATATTTTCCTAGCCCACCCCGGCTATGCTCATCTTCATGGCAATAGACACACAAATTCTCCCAATTAGAACCATCGGACGGGTTATTTTGGTGATTTCCATCTTTATGGTGAACGGTAAGGAGATTTCGATTTTTTTCATCAAACCCTTTTCCACATTTTGCACAAATTAAACCATGTATCCGGAGGGACCGTTCGCGGTAATCACTTGTAGATGAACCCCGTTTTTTTAATTCCCTCACGATTTCATCAACCGATTGGCGGTTTTCCACTTTTTTGGGTTTTTTATTTTTTGCTGAACTGAATTTTCTTTCTCTCATCTGAATTCTCCCCCCTTAATTCACCCTATTAGGAAAACCGCGCTTCTGCAATTCTTTTCAGGCTTTCCTCTTTATGCATACGCTCATCGTACCCGATTTGGCGAAACACATCAGCCATTGTTTTAAAATCCCCAAAATCTTTTTTAAAGATACTCTCAAAAACCTCTTCTTCAAGCTCAGGATGCTCTTGCACAAAAGCCATATATTCATGTTCCGCATGGTCTTCAAATTCTGCATTAAGTTGATAGCTCATGGCAGGCTTAATGACATATAAAAACCAGCTCACCTGATAATAGAAAAAAGCCAACACCTGGGGAATAGCCCGATGGAGTGCATAGGACTCTTTAATCGGTTTGCGGTATACATATTCTTCAAGAATTAAAAGGTGCCACTGCTCGTTGTCCTGCTGCTGACGGCTTTCCTGGATGCGGTTAAAAATCCTCCGGGCAAAGTCCGCTTGACTGTAGGTATGGGTAATGGCAATGTAGGCCACATGCTCCCAGGCCTGATAGGGAACACGGGCAATAATCTCCAATACCTTAAATTTGCTCAAACTTCTTCGGCGTCCGTAAAAGAGGTCCATCACCAAAAATAAAATTCTGGATAAAAACCCATACCGCAGGTGGGGCGTGTTTAGGGTCTTGGCCTGCTCTGCTTCAAGATTTTCTGAACTGAGCCTTTCCATTTTCAAATCTCTTCTTTACCCCCTTCTCATCTATCCTCAAACCTCTCGGCTATCGACCTATCCTTCACTGCCGATCTCTATTTATTCCCCTAATTCCTCCTTTATTTCAACCCTTTTTTTTGCCTCCTCTTTGAATATTCCCCCCAGAACCCAACCTTTTTAATTTTTGAAAAAGGTGTATATTTAGGAATATGGACAACCGAATAAGGAAAAAAAGGCGTCCCTTTTTATTTATTTTTCAATTGATTATTCTATTCTCGGTGGGCAGCATGGCTGCTGTTATCATGTGGGTTGCAGATCTTCCTGGGTTTTCTACTCTGGCAGAGGGAAACCCCACCGAAACCGCCTTTATAAAATATCGTAAGGAAAACGGGATACAAGGAAAACCAATTTGGGTTCCGTTAAAACGAATTGCCCCTGAATTAAAACATGCGGTGATCGTTGGGGAAGATGCTAAATTTTACCAGCACCAGGGCATAGATTGGAGGGCCATTTGGGATGCACAAAAGAGAAATCTAAAAGAACGCCGGTTTTATCGGGGGGGAAGCACCATTTCTCAACAGCTTGCTAAAAATCTGTATCTGGAACCCTCTAAATCCATTCTGCGAAAATATAAAGAATTCGCCATCACCATCCGACTGGAACATTCCCTTTCAAAAAATCGTTTACTTGAAATTTATTTAAACGTCATCGAATGGGGTAGTGGGATCTATGGGGCCGAAGCGGCCTCCAGACACTATTTTGGAAAGTCCGCTGAACACCTGACGCTCATGGAGGCTTCATGGTTGGCGGCGATCCTTCCCTCTCCCCTGCGCTTTGAAAAAAATCGAAACTCAAATTATGCCCGAAAACGGGCAGAATGGATTTCCGGTTTTGTGGAGCGCCAGTTGGAAAAATAGCGCCATGGTTTATTTTTCCCCTTCCTCTTCCCTTTCTTTAAGCTCCCCCGTCTCCATCCTCCTGCCTCAAACTCCCTTAACCACCTTCTTTGGAGAAAAGTTCAACCCTCCCGAGATTGCGTTTCCCACGGTTTCTTCGCCACAGGTCGTTTTGGAAAATTCATCAGCAATTATTAAACCCAGGGATGAAATAAAAACGACACGGAACATGCCCACCCACAATTCCTTCAAGGCTGACACTGGATTAAAATGCTTAAATGGTTTAAGCGGTAATTGAAATACTTTTTACCCAGTTTAAACGTTTTGAACTCTTAATTTTTGGATTTCCATGCGGCCCAAAGGAGGTACACAAAAACCATCCCCCCGAGAATCTGGATAATATGGATGAGGTGCCAGCCCTCGGTTAGCTCCACCTCCAAAAGAATCAGCAACACGGTTGAAACCAGGAAAACGATCATATGTCGCAGGGGCATCGACAATAGTTCACGAAAGAAAGCACGGAACCACCCCAATTTCTCATTCCTTTTTTCTTTATCTTGATCCATGTGCCCGTATATCCCTTGGAAAGGAGTTCATAGAAAAAAATCAGATGGAAAAAAACCCATCAGGTGTCAGGGTTTCTAAATACCTTCTATGCTTAAAGTATATTGAAATAATGGATATACCACAAGAAAAATGATTGGTAGGCTATCCTAAAACTGAAAAAGATCTAGGGACGAGGTTGGGGGCGCGTTATAAAATCATTTAAAGGAGGGTTATTTAGAGGCCTTTCTTTTTTCATAATGAGGTCTGAAATCATCGGTTACCCTATACACCAACTTGGAAAGAAAGTGGCCATATTTCCCTTCGGGGTCACTCATACTGATTGATAAAGGGTTTTTCTTATTCATACTGACTTTTCCCACCGGCCATTCGCCATACCGTGAATGAGTCCATATGGTCGCTCCCGTTTGGGTATCCCAATGTTTTGAAGCCATCGTAATATGAACGTTTGCGGAAGCAGTAATAGAAGAAAAATCTTCACTGAGGCTCACCTTAGGCTTCATTTCGGAAATATCATAACTTCCCGTAAAAACAGAACTCACATGGTATTTTTGCCCGATGGCTTTAATGGCTTCCAAATCTAGATTTTCATGTCCCAGCTTTTTTAATAATTGTTCCTGTGACCCTATTTCCAAAAACCGAACCTGGTTTTGAGCCCCCTGAATATAGTTCATCATTTTTTGGGTGGCAAATTGATTGAGTTGTTCCGTAGAATTTGATGAAAATTCTACAATTCCAATCGTTTGATAGGATTGAAGGTTAATTCTTGGAGGAATTTCAACAATAATTTTTTTAGCACATCCAACCATTGGTAATACAAAAATTAAGGAAACAAAAATTCCAAAATTTAATTTACTCGAAAATTTAATCATTTCTCTCCCCTTCCATCATAAAAGGTTAAAAATACAAATAGAAAATGACACTATCGTTTAGGATACATCAATTCCTCTTAGGGTCAAGGGGGGTGGGTAAAGGGGAAACCAAGGATAAAAACAAAAAAAAGAAGGGTTATTGCTTGTGACCAAAATGTGATCCTTATGTGAGGACCCCGTGACAACAAAGGGGTATTATTTTATAATGAAAGTTCACGGAAGGGGGGGGAATTAAAAATGAAAAGGTTTAAAGATTTAAGGATTTGGTTTGGAGCGGTTTTGACGGTGCTTTCTTTTACCCAAATGGTCCATTCTGATCAAATACCCTCGGCTGAACATTCAAAAGTAGAAGCTTCTCCCTTGGAGGTCGCCACATTTGCGGGAGGATGTTTTTGGTGTATGGAAGAAGCCTTCGATGAATTAGAGGGGGTGATATCCACCACATCGGGATATACAGGAGGCCATTTAAAAAATCCCACTTACAAAGAAGTTTCAGCCGGTGGAACGGGTCATGCGGAAGTTGTCCAGGTTCGCTATGATCCAAAAATTATGAGCTACGAGAGATTATTAGAAAATTTTTGGAGAAACATCGATCCCACCACCCCCGACCGGCAATTTTGCGATGTGGGGACCCAATACCGTCCTGCTATTTTTTACCACAACCAAGAGCAGAAAAACTTAGCGGAGGAATCTAAAGAAAACCTTAAGAAAACAAGCCCTTTTAAAGACCCCATTTTCACCGAAATCGTTCCGGTTTCGGAATTCTACCCCGCCGAGGAATACCATCAGAATTTCTACCAAAAAAACCCTCTCCGGTATAAATTTTATAAACACACCTGCGGACGTAAACAGCGTCTAAAAGAGCTGTGGGAATAAAAATTTTTACCCGCCTCTCGAAGGCGGATGTAAAAATAAATTATAAATCTTCCGCCTTTACTTACTCTCTTTCCCTTGCTTGGTCTGAGAAAACAAAAACCGCCAATGCGGCCAATTGAACCAACCCGGCCACAATATACATTGTCCCGTAGTTTCCCCCCTTTGCAATGAACCCCAAAAGA
Source organism: Nitrospiria bacterium (assembly GCA_036397255.1). Taxonomy (NCBI): domain Bacteria; kingdom Pseudomonadati; phylum Nitrospirota; class Nitrospiria; species Nitrospiria bacterium. The sequence continues at coordinate 9,550 of DASWJH010000050.1, read as the reverse complement.
GGCGCTCCGATCAAAAGGCCAAGATCAAACAAAAGGGTATATAACGTCATCAGGGTTCCACGGTTGGAGGATGGCTCAATCCCAACCACCATAACCGATAAAATAGGAAAGATATACCCATGCCCGATACCGCAAAAAATCCCGCTGGCAATGAGGCCTCCCGGGGTGGGTTGAAGAACAAAAAGAAAAATTCCCAAAGACATGGAGGCCATTGCCGGATACATGACCGGTTTTAAACCGAACCGGTCAGGCCAGCTTCCACCGATGACCCGAACCCCAACGGCAGTAAGAGTGTAAGCAATAAAGAAGGGGGTCACTGATTGAATGCCCATTGCATTGGCGTAGGGTTTTAGGAAAACCATATAGGAAGTCAGGCCAATCCCAAAAGCAAGGGTTGCCATAAAAGGAAGGCGGAGATTTGGCGATAGAGAAACCCTAAAGAAACCTTTGGGTTCCCCTCCAAATAAACGATTTGGGGGTTCCGGAATCCAAAATGTCAAACCAATTGAGATTAAAGAAAGTCCGGCACAGGTCAAAAAAAGGGTCGGGTATCCGCCCAACCGTATCAATTCCTCCCCCAGGGGGACTCCCATGGCACCCGAAAGATGCCCCGCAATTCCAAAAAAGGAAATCCCCTCCGTTCTTCGGGTTTCCGGTGAATAATCAGCCGCAAGGGTAAAAAAGGTTGCCATCAAAATCCCCATTCCCAATCCGTGAAGAAGGCGGATAGCATAAACCATCCAATCAATTGTCCCCACCCGAAGGTAAAGGAAATGGGTTAATAAAAAAATAATACCACCCGCAATTAGAAGCTTCCTTCTGCCGATTCGATCGAGACCAGTTCCCACCCAAGGACGAACCGCAATGCCAGACAAGGAAGAAGCACCCATGATGACCCCAATGATCAAAAGGTCAGCCCCTAAATCCTGCAGGAAAACAGGCAGCAACACATAGGGCCAGAAGGAAAGCCCGAAAAAAAAGTGGGCCATAAACAAAAGAAGAAATGTGGGAGTATAAAGGTGTGATCTGCCTTCTAAATTTCCTGATATCATTCGTTCATCATAACAGAATTTCAGAACCCCCGGCCCAATCTTTTTCTTTATCGGGGATTTAGTTAAAAATTTTTATTCGGAAAGAGGTCTTAAAGGGAAAGGCAACAAGAAGTATTCTTTTAAAGGTTTGAACTGATAGAAGAGGTATCCCCTTCTTTACCCTCGGGATTTTTTGAGAGGTTAAAAACAACATCATTTTCATTTTTTTGTGTGGATTCATCATAAACAAATTGAAAAATACACTGGTCATCCCCCATGGACAAAGCCGAAGGCCGATCCACACGAATGGGACGGGAAGAGGCATTGGCCACATCCATCCAATTTCGATCCCATTCACAAAAAAGGCGGGTTAATTGAGGCTCCCCATACCTTTCAAAGAAAGAATGAAACGCACAACGGGTCACGATCAAATCAATTTGATTGTCATTTTTCCGTTCTTCAAAACACATGCTAGAACCAAACAGTTTATAGTTGATTTCCGGCATGGAATATTTAGAAAGGGCGTGAAATGGATCTTTGTGCACCATCAAATAAATTCGTGTTAGAAACTGATAAGGGGTTTGAAAGGTTTTGCAAAAAGCGATTCGCACGCACTCAAATGTCTCCTCAGAAGAGGAAGACCGTTTCCTAACCCGTTGAAAGGATGCCAACACGTAGGCACACAGGGTCAGAATCAAATAAGCCTGGCGGTCAGGAATGGAAAACCTTTCCTTTTCCATTACCTCCTTCGCCTGTTCCTTAATTTCCTTGGTCAGCTTTGCGGTATCAAGGCTGGGAACCTTTCCATTTAATACCCGCGATAAATGGCGAAGGTACTGGCGGCCAAATATATAACCATAAAAGTACATAATAAAACCAATAATTGCTCTTTAGAACAACAATGAGAAACTTAATCAATTTTACAATTGGTTCAAAAACTTCCGGATACGCATGGCATTGGTTCCAACGTCACTCCTGCCCACCCGAGACACCGAACGTAAATTGACAAGGGTCCCCTCTTCGTGAGGAGAGATTCGAATGACAATATCATCCTTGAAACCAAACCAAAACGTGGTATCGGTTGCCTCTATTCTGCCTCGGTTTAAATCCGCATCGACAATTTTCCAGCCCATTGCTTGGGCTAAAACCAGGGCGCGCTGGAACGCCTCTTCTTTGGAAACAAGCAATATGGCAGGCACAATATCGGGATAGGCACTTTTTTGCAGTTTGGCTATTTCAGGCCCTCCATATGCCACGGGATTGGACGCATCCCCCCTCAAAGGAAGGATCGATTCAAACACGGGGGGATTTCTGGTATCGGTAGTAATGTCATGAATGGGGGGAACACCCTTTGCAAATTTCCACCAGCTCCATGGAACTCCAACGGTTAACAATCCTAATAATAGGCCGGAAATACCCATAAAAAATAGTTGCCGGTGGAAATGTTTGGAATTCATGGCTAAACCGATCAACGATACCAAAGCGGCCCCCAACCCCCCGTAGGCACCATATTCCAGGATGGAAAAACCGGTTCTAAATCCCCACCACTCCCATCGGCTCCCCAACCCTGCAAGGACAATTATGAATAGGAAAGAAATGGCGATCACGAAACCATAAAGGGGAAGCTGTGAGGGTCTTTCCTGTTTTTGTAGGCTTTCATTTTTTTTCATTTTTATATTAAACCCTTTTGAGAAACAGATCCGCAATCCGGTTGAAGGCTTCACTCGCAGCGGAGGCCGGTGCAAAATCAACCACAGGAAGAAAAGAGCGAACCGAGCGTCCAACATTGCTATCTTCCGGTAATTCACCCAGGTTTTCCAAATCCCCGCCCACATATTCTTTCAGCAGCATTCTCCGTTTTCCGGTATTAAACTGTTGAGACCCAGAGACCCGGTTTAATATTAAACAGGGTTTAAATTCGGCTAAAGCCTTCTTTGCCATTTCCTGTGAAATTTCATCCACCTGACCCACCGTTTCAAAAACTTCTGCCACGCTGGAAAAATCCCGGCCCACCAAAGCTTCCGAAACCGTTCCCCGTGCGATAAAAAGAGACAGAACCCGGCGAATGGCCGCCAACTTTATAAAACGGTAAAGATCCAAAACCGATGTAGGGTCCGGGGTTGCCACCGTAATGTGATGATCACCCATCAGGAAAAAATCAAGTGAATGGAAGTTGGTTCCAGGCCCCACATCCACCAGAACAATGTCTGCTGGAAGGTGTTTGAGATGCTTGATGATCCGCTTCTTCCGGGAATAGGGCATATTCGCCGTGGAAAGGGTTTCCCCGGTTCCGGCAATAATTCGAAGGTTTGAGCACCCGTTAAAGGTTTCAGAAACCTCTTCCATAGATGAAACGCGGTGATAAATAAAATCAGAAAGAGTCCTTTTAGGATGTATCATGCCAAAGAGGATATGAAGATTCGCTCCCCCTACATCTAAATCCACCAAATTTACGGTCTTTCCCCTCTGGGCAAAAAGTAAACCCAGTTTGCTGGCAACAACACTTTTTCCCACACCTCCCTTTCCCGAAGCCACTGAAACGGTAATTGTCATATTTTTTCAACCCATCCAGATGGGGGTAAAAAGTGAACCAAAAATCAAAAAACTCTTGGATGGCTATTTTACCAATCAAAAGAAACAGCTCATTTCAATGGGCTTCCGCCCAATTTTTTCCAGTTCCTAAATCCACCTTTAATGGGACCTTCATAGGGAAAACCCCTTCCATTTCCGCCTGAACCATTTTCTGGACTTGGTCTAGCTCAGATTCAGGCACTTCGAAAAGAAGCTCATCATGAATTTGAAGGATCATTCGGGTTGAAAGGGATTTTTCCATGAGCCACTGGTCAATTCGAATCATTGCCAACTTGATCAGATCCGCAGCGGAGCCTTGAATGGGAGTATTGGTGGCAATCCTCTCCCCAAATCCCCGGGTCGCATTGTTTTCCGAATGAATATCTGAGACTGACCGCTTTCGCTGAAACAAGGTGGTAACAAACCCGTTTTTTCGCGCTTCTTCAATGGTTCGATCGATAAAAGCCTTAACCCCGCTGTAATGGCTAAAATAATTGTCGATGTATTTTTTGGCTTCGGGCTGAGAAACCCCCAGTTGCACTGCTAATCCATAAGGGCTTAACCCGTAAATTATGCCGAAATTCACCGTTTTGGCCGCCCGCCTCATTTCTGAGGTAATTTCCTTGGCGGAAAGCCCAAAGATCTCCATAGCGGTTCGCAGATGGATATCTTCTCCGCTTTGAAATGCCTCCATAAACTGCTCATCTTCCGAAAGGTGAGCCAAAATTCTCAATTCAATCTGATTGTAGTCCGCAGAGAGAAGCCAGTTCCCTTCTTCTACAATAAAAGCCTCCCGGATTCTCCTTCCGATTTCCGTCCGAATCGGAATATTTTGAAGATTGGGATCGCTGCTGGAAAGGCGTCCGGTTGCCGCAACCGTTTGATTTAAAGAAGTGTGCAGTCTTTGGGTCTTTGAATTGACCAAACGGGGAAGAGCATCCACGTAGGTGGACTTTAATTTGGTCAATTGACGGTAATTTAAAATCTCCGCGGGAAGTTCATGCTGAATAGACAATTGGGTCAAAACCCCTTCATCGGTAGAAAACCCTGTTTTGGTTTTTTTAATAGGCATCAAATTCAGTTTTTGAAACAGGACTTCCTGAAGCTGTTTTGGTGAATTAATATTAAATTCTTGGCCAGCGAGTTGGTATATCCGGCCCATTAAACCCTGCAGTTGCCTTTCCAACTCCTTTGACATTTCCTCCAAAAAAGAAACATCCAACTTAAAACCATTCATTTCCATTCGGGCAAGTACAGGGATTAGGGGCATCTCCATTTCATGGAAAAGGGCTTCTTCCCCTTTTCCCTTCAGCTGCCCCTCCAAATCCCTTACCAGCCTCTGTGTCTGAACCATTTCACAAAAAATGTCTTCACCCGGAAGACTTTTCTCAGACCTCCCTTTTTCCAACTCCTCTCCCAAAAGTTCCAAGGAGAGAGTTTCCAGGGAATATTCCGATCGTCCGGGGTTAAGAAGATAAGCCGCAATCATCGTATCAAACCCTAAGGGGCAAAGGTCGATTCCAAACCGCTTCAAAATAATCACGCCCCGTTTGAGGTGATGGCCCATCTTAGTAATGGACGGGTCTTTAAAAACCGGTTGAAGTAGATGAATGAATTTCTCCCGTTCCTTGGGACTTTGGTTGAAAGAAAGATACCCCCCCTCCCCACTAGGAGGAAGGAGGCCCAAACCATCCAGCCCGGCCTCCATGGGCAGAAGCTTTTCATCCGTTTCGAGGGTTAAAATAAAGCTTTTGGTCTTTTGAAGGGTTTCCAAAAAACTTTTTAGCTGTTCGGCATCCTTTAAATTTTTAAATTCAAGCGGGATTGGTGTGGTCTTATTTTTCGGTGAAAAAGCCTTAAGGAGGGTTGTAAATTCCAACTCTTGGAAAAGAGCCGAAAGAGAATCATGATCGGGCTCGGAAACCTTAAAAATTTCCGGGTGAAAATCAACCGGACAGTCAGTTTGAATAATCGCAAGACGCCGACTTAACCGAGCCAGTTCACTATTTTTTTCTAGGGCCTCTTTTAATTTTGGTTTTTTGACCTGGTCGAGATGAGACAAAACATTTTCGATGGTTCCAAATTGTGTGATGAGTTGAACAGCCGTTTTCTCCCCCACACCCGGAACCCCGGGAATGTTATCCACGGAATCTCCCATAAGCCCCATAATTTCCACCACACCTTCGGGACCCACACCAAAACGTTCCTTCACATTTTCCTCCCCAAACCTTTTATCCTTTAAGGTGTCATAAATTTTTATGTTTGGGGTTAACAGCTGAAGCATATCCTTATCACCGGTTACGATGGTTACTTGAAACCCAAGCCCCTCCGCCCGTTGCGAAAGAGTTCCGATCAAATCATCGGCCTCATACCCCTCCTGCATCAAAACAGGAATTCGAAAGCCTTCTACCAACCGTTGAATGAAGGGGATTTGAGGGACCAAACGATCAGGCATCTCGGGACGGTTTGCCTTGTAATCCTCAAACTCCTTGTGCCGCAATGTCGGACCTTTTGCATCAAATACAACCGCCAAATATTCCGGGTGGTTGTCCCTGACGATTTTAAGGAGCATTTGGGTAAAACCATAAATCGCATTGGTGGGAAATCCCTTGGAAGTGGATAAGTTGCGAATGGCATGAAAGGCTCGGTAGATATAGGAATGTCCATCAATTAAATAAAGGGTAGGTTTTTGGGACAATGAATCCTCACTCCTCAAAAGTTAGTGGAAGGAGTGGTATCTTAGCCATCCCTTGGTAATAATGTCAAAGGGAAAAAATCCAATCGAAATCATTCAATTAGATTTTTTTTATTTCCATCTTAACCTCCCGGTATCCCTCGCCCCCCCCCATTTGGTTGACAACAATTTCAAAAAGGAGTAATGTCCAAACCCGTAAACGGGAATTCATAAACCATCCCCACAGGTGAAATCAGGCAACCCGTTGGCACCCAGAGGCCCTCAGGACAATCTGGCGCATTCATGGTACAATCACAGGAAAAACAACCAGTTTTAGAAACATCGTGTGGGGGGGAAATTATGGTTGAGTACAATCCTGGATTGGCAGGTGTGCCTGCGGCCCGATCAAAAATCAGTTACTTAGACGGCCAAAGGGGGGTTCTGGAATATCGCGGTTTCCGGGTACAGGACCTTGCCGAAAAAAGTTCCTTTCTTGAAACCGCATATCTTCTCCTTTTTGGCAACCTGCCCACCAAAACACAATATGAGCAGTTCGTTACAGACCTGATTCAACACCGCAGAATAAAATATCGAATTATCGATCTGGTCAAATGCCTTCCCGAGCATGGCCATCCGATGGATGCTTTGCAGGCAGCCGTGGCCGCCCTGGGTATGTTCTACCCCGACAAAAAAATTGAGAATGGCCAATCCCGTTACCTCTCTGCCGTTCGCTTAATTGCTAAACTGCCAACGATCATTGCCTCTTACGCCAGACTCCGCAGAGGGGATGAACAAGTCATTCCCCGGGATGATCTGGATCATACGTCTAATTTTTTCTACATGCTGACACGAAAAGATCCGGATCCGCTTTTTGCAAGAGTCTTAGACACGTGCCTCATCCTGCATGCAGAACATACCATGAATGCCTCTACCTTTAGCGGGATGGTCACCGCATCCACCTTAGCGGACCCTTACACCGTGGTCTCTTCTGCCATCGGAACCCTTAGGGGCCCTTTGCATGGAGGTGCTACGGAAGAAGTTGTTCAGATGTTTTACGAAATTGGAAGCGTGGAAAAGGTCCGGCCCTTTATCGAGAAAAGAATCATGGCCAAACAAAAAATAATGGGTCTAGGCCATCGAGAATACAAGGTAAAAGACCCAAGGGCAATCATTCTTCAGCAGTTGGCCCGGCAGGTCTTTGACCGGTACGGCTCATCTCCTCTTTATGAAATCGCGCTGGAAGTGGAAAGGGTGGGAGAGGAGCTATTAAGTCACAAAGGCGTTTACCCGAATGTGGATTTCTATTCGGGAATCATATATCTCAAAATGGGGATTGAAACTGATTTTTTCACCCCGATGTTTGCAATGGCACGGGTCGTAGGCTGGTTGGCCCATTGGCTGGAACAGATCAAGGACAACCATATCTTTCGACCCACGGAAATTTACGAAGGAGATCATGACCGATCCTATATTTCGATCGGGGAACGGGGATAATTCCTTTCCGGTTCTTTTGTGATTACAGGGCTTTTTTAAAAACGGAACAGGCTCTCAAACTTTAATTGACTGAGGGAAGTCATCCCGTATGAAAGGAGGCTAGGTGTGAAGAAAGGGGCAAAAACAAAGAAAAAGGTTAAGAGCACAAAAGGTAAAAAAACAAAAAAACCCGCCACCAAGAAAAAAATTAGCCGAAAACCAAAAAAGGCCAATAAAGCAGTTCGAAAAACAGTCAAAAAGGTGGGGGAAAAATCAAAAACTACGCGAAAAAAAGTAAAAAAAGTCACCAAAAAATTGGCAAAAAAAACGAGCCAACGACCGGAAAAAAAAATTAGAATAAAATCAGTTTCTAAACCCAGGGAAAGGCAGCCAGCAAACCCCAAACCGATGACTCCGGTTGCCGTTACCATCCCCCAACCCGAAACCATTCCTCCCGAACCCGTGGGTAAGGTTACCCATTATTACAACCATTTGGGGGTCGCCGTCATCCTGCTGGACAAAGGGGGTCTTCAAGTGGGAGATCGGATCCAAATAAAAGGTCAAACCACCGATTTTGAGCAGACCGTCGGATCTATGGAGATTGATTTTCAATCAGTCCAGTGGGCACAGACCGGACAGACCTTCGGCCTTAAGGTGGTTGATCATGCGCGGGAACATGACACAATCTACCGGCTTCCCAGCGGGACCTAAAAAAAACCGCGGAAATTAAAAGACAAAACCGATTCCGTTCAAATTTAATCGGCCAAGGCAATGAAATGGACCAGCGTAAAGAAGTCGAATCGTTTTTCCATAATTTGAGAGACCGAATCCTAACCTCTCTGGAAGAATTAGATGAAGGTAAGTTTCACCAAACCCACTGGAAACGGGAGGAAGGAGGAGGGGGGGTTATGTCCCTGATGGAAGGAAAGACCTTTGAAAAGGTGGGGGTAAATTGTTCCACGGTTTTTGGAAAACTTGATCCTGCTTTTTCTTCCCAACTTCCTGGAAATACGACAGAATTTTTTGCAACGGGAATTTCATTTGTCGCTCACCCCTATAACCCCATGGGCCCCACCTCCCATATGAACCTTCGTTATCTTGAGACAGACCAATGGTGGTTCGGGGGTGGGGCAGATTTAACGCCATTCTTTCCTTTTGAAGAAGACACCCAATCTTTTCACCGTGAGCTAAAAAGCGCATGTGATCAAAACAACCCCGAATACTACCCAAAGTTTAAAAAATGGTGTGACGAATATTTTTATCTGCCCCATCGAAAAGAGCCAAGAGGCGTGGGAGGGATTTTCTTTGATTATCTACAAAATGATGTTCAAAAGGATTTCCAGTTCGTCAAAACCGTAGGAGAAGCTTTTTTAAAGGTATACCCACAAATTATTAAACGGCGCAAGGACTTGTCCTTTACCCCCGAACAAAAAGAGCACCAATTATACCGGCGGGGCCGCTATGTTGAATTCAATTTGATTTATGACCGGGGAACCCAGTTTGGGTTAAAAACGGGGGGAAATGTCGAAGCTATTTTTATGTCCCTACCTCCCACCGTAAAGTGGAAATAAGCACATTCTCTTTAAAAAAATGGCTTTAAAACTTTCCTTTTTAGGAAGGCCCCAAAGGGAAGATCGGTTCAATTGGATTAAATATTAATTTCACTACTGTCCCAACGTTATACAAATAAATTCAATTGGTTATCGTCATCAATGGTTTCATCTTCGTAATCAATCGAAGAAAGCGCTTGTAATATTGGGGTTTTTTCGAACAGCGACACACTCAAAATTTGTAGAATTGT